>SHVB01000005.1 GCA_009694375.1 Acidimicrobiia bacterium | reverse complement strand
ATGGTGGCGGCGTTGATCACGGTGGGCCAACCGGCGGTGCGCTACACGTCGTCGTTGCTGGTGGTGGGGGCGTTTGCCCTGGGGGCGTGGAACATGCAGGGCACCAATTTGCAGCGCCCCCATTTCAGTCGGTTGGCGACCTTTACCGAAGCGTATCCAGACGCCGTGGTGGTGGATGGCTTCGCGTTTACACCGGGCCCGTTGAGCAACCTCGATGTGGAGGGGGTGGAATCCATCCGCCTCAACGTGCCCGAGCAGCGGGTAAAGCCCTTTGGCCTGATGATGAAGCGACCCTATCCCGCCGAGGTGGTGGCTCGGGCGGTGGCCGAGGCCGATGGCCGGCCCATCATCCTCATTTCGGCTGATCCACCGCTCCCCGTAGCGACCCGATTCCAGGAGCTTCTCCTGGGCACGGGGTACGTGCTCACCCATACCGAACGCACTCGAGGACTCCTGGACTTGCAGGCCTTCGTCTACGAGCGATCCCCCGCCACCGGCTAGCGGGAGCGCGCCAGGATCACGTTGTGGGCGCACAGGCGGCGCAGGCCAGGCGTGCGTTCGGTGAGAGCTTCGATCGCCCGGACGGGGCCGAGCAGGGCGGGCGGGATGAATTCGGGCATGAGGCCGAGTTGGTCGGAGCCGATGATGTCTGCCCCGCCGGCCTGGAGGCCGTCCACGATTTCGGCCTCGGGCACGAGGCGTTCGGTGCCGTCGTCTTGGGGCACGCGGGCCATGAGGCTCCGCCAGTAGGGGTTTCGGGGGTTGTGGTCCCACACCACGAGCCGACCGCCGGGTCGGGTGACGCGAACCATCTCGATAAGGGTGGCACGCACCGCTTCGGTGGTAGCCACGTGGTGGAGTGCCGCCACGGTGATGACAAGGTCGAACGTGTTGTCCTCGAAGGGCAGCGATGATCCCTCGCCGCGGATGCCCTCGATGTGGGGTTCGGTGGCGGCCATCACGTCGAGCATTCCCTGTGACGGGTCGAGCCCGGTCATAGTGAATCCCACTCGGGTGAGACGGCCGGCGAGAACCCCGGTGCCGCAGCCCACGTCGAGGCCCTCGCCGGGCGGGGGGCAATGCTGGGCGATGTAGCGCACTCGCTTGGCGAGGTAGTGCTCCACGATGTGGGGGGGGAAGGCCTCGTCGTACTCGTTGGCGATGCGGTCGAAGTTTTCTTCACTCATTGTGATGGGCTGTTCCAGGGTCGTTGCCAAGCCGGTCGGGTCGGGGCATGGAGCGGGGGGTTCGACGTCGGAAGTCGAAGATCAGGACAATCATGCGGAGGCCGATGTTGATGGCTGCGCGCGGGCTGCCGGTGGCCGAGGAAGTGCCGACGCGGGGAAGATAGTTCACCGGGATCTCCACGAAACGAGCCCCGGAGGTGATGGTGAGCAACATCATCTCGGGGCCGGCATGGTTGCCTCCGACCTGCATGCCTTCCGCGATGAGGTCGGCCAGCTTGCGGGTAAAGACCCGGTAGGTGCAGCCCACATCGCTGAGGTGGGTGGTGTTGAACAGGGCTTCCACCATTTTGGCGACGGCCCAGTTGCCCCACCGCAGGAACCAGTCCATGTTGGCACCGTGCCAGATCAGCTCGCGAGTGGTGCGGGTTCCAAACACGGCATCGCATTCGCCCACGAACGCCAGAAGTTTGTGGATGTCGTTCGGGAGGAATGTTCCGTCGGGTTCGGCCAGCACGATGAGGTCGCCCTTCGCCTCCATCAGTCCCCGGCGGCAGGCATGGCCGTAGCCCTGTTGGGGTTCGAACACCATCCGGGCTTCGGTCTTTTCCACTTCCTCGATGGTGCCCTCTTGCGCGTTGTTGTTCACCACCAAAACTTCGTCGACCACGCCGGTGGCGAAGAAGCCGTCGATCACGGCTCGGATCGAGTCGCGTTCCGCGTAGGTCATCAGCACTACCGATACGCTCCGGTCACCCCACATCGGGTTCGTCCCCCCTCCTGCCGTAGTGCACGACCCCCACGCTACGCGATGGGAGTGAGCCTGGGTCTACCGGCGGCCCGGGCGCCGGGCCCCGCCGGGGTCGGTAACCCGCCAGACTGGAGGAATGAACTCCCTCATCGTGCGGCACGGCCGAGTTCTGCTGGAGGGGAGGTTCGTAGCGGCCGACCTCGCCAGCGCCGAGGGGATAGTGGTAGCCCCCCCATCGGTGGGGGGGGTGGCGGGGGTGGTGGAGGCCGACGGGTTGCTCGTGGCCCCGGGGTACCTCGACCTGCAGTGCAACGGCGGGTTGGGTATCGATCTGGCGGGTGAACCGGAGCGACTGTGGGAGTTGGCGGCGCTCTTACCGCGCTTCGGGGTAACGGCGTGGCTGCCGACCATCGTGACCACCCCCCCGGGGGTGGTGGAACGGGCCATCGAGACGCTGGCGGCGGGCCCGCCGGCGCGATGGCAGGGGGCGGTGCCACTCGGCCTCCATCTCGAAGGCCCGTTCCTCTCGCCACACCAACCAGGAGCGCATCCAGCGGCGTTGCTGCGACCGCCTTCGCTGGCGGCCATCGAAGGGTGGACGCGCCACGGGGGCGTGGCCGTGGTCACCCTGGCACCAGAGATGCCCGGGGCCATCGAGGTCATCGAGGCGCTGGTGGAGCGCCAGGTGGTGGTGTCGCTCGGCCACACCCTCGCCACCGCCGCCGAGGCCACCGCCGCCGTGGCGGCGGGGGCGAGTTGGGTGACACATCTGTTCAACGCGATGGCGCCGCTCCACCACCGGGCGCCCGGTCTGGTGGGGGTGGCACTGGCCGATGAGCGGCTGCGGGTTGGTCTCATCCCCGACGGCATCCATCTCCATCCCCCCATCGTGGCGCTGGCGCAGCGGGCGCTCGGGGCCCGGCTCACGATCGTGACCGATGCCGTGGGTGCGCTCGGGATGCCGGGGGGTACGCAGTCGTTGGGCCGCCGCCAGGTCACGGTGGGCGCCGACGGCGTGCGCTTGGCGGACGGCACGCTGGCCGGCAGCAATCTGTCCATGGACCAGGGTGTGCGAAACCTCGTGGCCTTCACGGGCTGCACGCCGTCGGTGGCGTTGCACGCTGCCGCCACCGCTCCCGCGGCGGTGCTGGGTGACACCACTCGCGGCACCCTGTCTCCGGGCGCGCGCGCCGATGCGGTGCTGCTCACTGAGGACCTGCACCTCGTGGCCACGATCGTGGGTGGGGTAGTCCTCCACGACGCCCGCTAGGGGGGCGGGGATCACCCGACGGGGGGCGGGTTCCGGTGCCGGGCTCGAGGCCGCCGGGGGTCAGGTCGACCAGCCGATTGGGCCTCCGGTAAGGTCTCGATTTCATCCTGGCGCTCGTAGCTCAATTGGATAGAGCATCTGATTACGGATCAGAAGGTTAGGGGTTCGAGTCCCTTCGAGCGCGCTGGATGAACCGGTGCGGCGGCCCTGGGAACAACCGAGACAGCCCGACACGAACAACCCCGGCCGGCTTCCGAGATCTGGAGGCCTGCGTAAGGCCTGAAACAGGTCTGGGGGGCTCGGCGGGAGCGGGGTGAAGGGGTTCGCCCAGGTTCCGCTAGCGCCTTCTCATTTCACGAACGAAGATCCAGATCAGCCAGAAACCAGCGGTAATGAAGACCATGAACAGATCGAAGAGAAAGCTGCCGCATCCGTAGCTATTTCGAGACGACATCGTTTGTCCTTCCCTCAACTAACCGAGACGATCTCAGCATCCTCCGCCGACCGAGCCCAGTCTGCCTCATTCGGCGCCCGGGTGAAGCCCGACGAGATTTACCGGTGCGCCCGCCCGTACCTCCGCTTACGGCGTGCAGGTGGACTTGGCGTAGGCGATGAAGTCATTCGACACCGTCTGATCGGCCTGGTTCCCCGCGATGAACTCGCTCCGCACCTCCGCCGGCAGTTCGTTCACCGCCACATAGTCGTATTGCGCCAGCAGCGCCGCCCGTTCCTTCACCACGCCGAGATACGTCTGGGCGGCCTCGTGCCATTCGGCCGGTGCCGCCGCCACGAGGGTCGTGGTCCACTCGAGCTTGGTCTCCCACCCCGCCGCGTCGGTGGGCTGCTGGTTCCCGGTGCCCACGGCACCCCCGGCAATGCTCGTGAAGGCGGCGCACATGGCGGTCGTGTCGGTGGTGGGCTCGGCCATGACCGTGGTGGTGGTGGCTAACGACGATGAGGCGGCGCGAGAGGAATCCGAATCCCCCGAACAGGCTGAGAGCAGTGCCAGCGATGTCGCCGCCATCAAGCCGAGGAATGCTGCGGTCCGTTGCATAGCAGTGGTCTCCTTCTCGCCCGATCCCGTCGTTCGGTCGGCGTAAACGATGTGAACCTACCGAAGGTTTCTGGGCGTTAGCCGTGGAGAGGATCCGAGTTGGCTGAGCCATCGGGGGTTTCGTCGCCGGTAGTGGCGGTGGCTGGGGAGCGTCTCCGCCGGACCCAACGCAGGAGATGACGAATCAGCACCACCGCCAAGACGATGACCAACACCACCAACAGCAACACCACCACGCCCGCAGTGGCAATGAGGTCGTTGGTCTGGGCCTTGGTGAAGTTCCGGTCGATGGGCGTGGACGACGCCAGTTGGAGTTGCGACAGCGTGGCGGTTGTGGCCGGGTTGGCGGCGGTGTTCGACACCGCGCCGGAGAGCGTGGCGCTCAGCACGTGGGTGCCGGGGGTGAGGTCATAGAGGATGAGGAAAGACTTCGCGTCGCCGCGGCCGTCAGCGGGTACCGCCGTCTGGTAACGCTGCCGTCCATCGATGAACAGCGCTACCGAATCACCCGGGGTGCCCGCCAAGCCCACCGAGAAGTCGAGCCAGAGCGACGTGGGGGCCGTGGTGAAGGTGAGGTTCCACGTGGTGGGCGCCGAGCCGCCCATCGCCACGCCGTTCGTCCCCGCCGCCGCCGCCCTGGGGGGGCCAGACAGTTGTCCACCGGGCACGTCGAGGTCGGTGGTGGAGATCAGCAACTGGGTGCGTACCCCCGCCGGTGGCGGGCCGGTCACCTCGTCGAGTTTGAGCGGCTCGGCCGGATTGGGCTGGCGGTAGAAGGAACCCAGGCGGGTGTCGTCGGCGCCGAGCAGGGGCGACCACGCGTACCCCACCCCGGCGCTGAGGTCCTCGGCGGAGCCTTGATACCAGAGCAGCGCGAAGGCGTGCTTGGCGCCGATCTTGTCCGCCTTCGGCGGCGCCGTCTGCACATCCACGATCTGGTCCAAGCCGGCGAAACCCCCGTATTGGACACCGACCAACGAGATGTAGTTGTCCACGAAGGTCTGGTTCGGCCCTCGCCCGATGTTGAGCCGAGGCAACTTGTACTGCAGGTCGTTCTTGGCGCCACCGAGACGGGTCAGGCGTGTTTCGGGTGAATCGAGCAAGGTCAACTGTCGCGGGGGGACCGTAGTGGCCAGCGCCGCCGTGGTGGCTACGTTGGCCCCGAAACTGTGGCCGATCAGGTGTACCTGCCCCCCGTCGTCGTAGAAGTTGGGGGCGAGTGCCTGATTGATGGCAGTGGCCAGACGGTGCCCGTTGACCTCCGTGGCATCCTCGCCTACCCGGGTTTCGAGCGGGTTCTCGCTCGTGGCCGACTGATCGATCCAACTGAAGAACACGACCGCCGCGGTGGGGTCCGCTGCCTGCAGCGCCTCGGCCACGGGGCCCCATGTGTCCGTCATCGACTCATTGGCTTTGTTGACCAGGTCGGGGTTCCAGGCGGTAATGAGCGCGGTGCTTTTGGACTGGAGGGCCTCGTAGGGGTCCCGGTAGCCCGGCGCCCATCCGTGGGCCATGAAAATCGTGTTGCCCGCCAGCAGGGAATCGGCGGCCACCGGGCGAAAGGCCGTTCCGTCCCACCGGCCCAGGCGGGCCAGCACCGGAAAGTCGCTCACGTTGGACTGAGAAGCGGCCGGCAGACCCGGGACCGTTTCAGCCGTTGCGGGCACCGAGGTCAACCCGAGGGCCACTATGGCGATGGCCATCAACTGCGGCAGGGCAAGACTCCGGTGGCGTCGTCTCGGTGGGACAGGGAGACGCATTGCAGCATTGTCGCGCGTGACTGTGGCCGATGTTGGCTAGCCGCCTGGCCCCTGGTGGCCGCCCCGGTCGGCGGGCCTTGCCTGCCAGTGGCTATCCTCAGCCTTCATGCCGTTGCTCTCCGCTCGCGACTTGACCGTGACCTTCGGGGGGGTCCACGCCGTGCGCGAGGTGGACATCGAGTTGGAAACCGGCGAGTTCGTAGGCCTGATCGGACCCAACGGGGCGGGCAAGACCACCCTCATCGATGCTCTCACCGGTTTCGTGTCGCCATCAGCGGGAACCGTTGAACTGCGCGGGGAGAACATCACCGCCCTCCCTCCCGCCACGCGGGCGCGGCGAGGGCTCGTGCGCACGTTCCAATCGTTGGAACTCTTCGAGGATCTCTCCGTGGCCGACAACCTCCGCGTGTGCGCGGAGACGCCCCGCTGGTGGGATCCGCTGCTCGATGCCGTGGCGCCCCGGCGAGGCCGGGGCGTTGGGGACCAAGTGACCTGGGCGCTCGATGTGTTGGGGCTGAACGACGTGCGAACCCGACGGCCCAGTGAACTCAGTCACGGGCGACGCAAACTGGTGGCGGTGGCCCGTGCCCTGGCCCTGCGCCCGGCGCTCGTGCTGCTCGATGAACCCGCCGCCGGGCTCGACACCGGCGAGACCGCTCGTCTCGGCGAGCACCTGCGGAGTCTCCCTGACCACGGCATCAGTGTGCTGCTCGTCGATCACGACATGGGGCTGGTGCTGAACACATGCGATCGGGTGGTCGTGCTTGATGTGGGGGCGGTCATCGCGTCGGGGCCGCCGGCCCAGATTCGGGTTGATCCGCAGGTAATCGAGGCCTATCTCGGGGTAGCGCAGTCGTGACGGCTCCGGAGATAGTGCTCGACGTTCGCGGGCTGGTGGCGGGCCACGATGGGGTGCCGGTGGTGCGGGGCCTCGATCTGCGGGTGGCCGCTGGCGAGGTGGTGGCGCTGCTCGGTCCCAACGGGGCCGGCAAAACCACCACCCTGCAAACCATCTCGGGGCTGCTGCCCATCATCAGCGGCGAGATCGACGTGCTGGGGCGGCCCCCTACGCCCCGTGCCCCCCACAAGGTGGCGCAGCGCGGGGTGGGCCATGTCACCGAGGACCGGTCGCTGTTCTTCGATCTGACCGCCCGCCAAAACCTCACTGTGGGCGTCTCGGGTCGCCGCCGCGCCGCCCAGGCCGTGCAACGGGTGCTCGGCCTTTTCCCGGAACTACACGCGGTGCTCGACCGCAAGGCAGGGCTGCTCTCGGGCGGTCAGCAGCAGATGTTGGCTCTCGCTCGGGCTCTGGTGGCCGAGCCGCGGCTGCTGCTGGTGGACGAAATGAGTCTCGGGTTGGCGCCGATCATCGTGCAGCGACTGCTCCCGATGGTGAGGTCCATCGCCGAGGAGACCGGAGCCGGGGTGATCTTGGTAGAGCAACACCTCACCATGGCCATGGAGGTGTCCGACCGTGTGTGCCTTCTCGTGCACGGCGAAGTGGTGGCGCAGGGCCCCACCGCTGAGATGAAGGACCGTCGCGAGTTGTTTGAGGCGTCGTACCTGGGCTGAGGTTCAGGCTGGCAGCCACGACCCGTGGGCGCCGTAGGGCACCCGGCGGGGCATCCGCACCCGGGCCACCGGCGGGCCGGCGAAGTCCTGGGCATCAATGACGCGAAGTTCGGTGCGGTCATCGGCCTCGTCGTGGGCAAAGACCAACACCCACCCCTCGTCTTCGCCCGCGTCGGGACTGGCGGGGGCAAAGACCGCTTCTCCGAGCCGGGTATGGGCGGAGGTGGTGTGAACCTCGGCGGTCCCGGTGCTCAGGTCGTACTTGTAGAGTTCCGAGCCGATGGTGGCCGGTCCATCCCAGGAAAGCTGGGCGGTGTAGCCATACCGGGCGGCCTGGCCGATGCGTCGATCATCGATGCGGGGGAAGTCGGAGCGCCGATCGTCGAGTTGCTCCTCGGTGACCTTGCCGGTGGTCTGGTCGATTGTCCACCGCCACAGTTGGGCCATCGCACCGAGGTCGCCGAAGCCGTTCTGCATCACGCCTTCGGCGCGACACACCGTGAGGATGATGCGGTCGCCGTCTTCGTAGGAACTAACCGGGTGGAACACGTAGCACGGGTCAACTTCGTGCCACGTCACATCGGTGTTGGAACCGGTGCGGGGCATCACGCCGAGACGGGCTCCGGCATCGGGATCGAAGAAGAACGGGTCGTCACCCTTCACGGCCCGGTCGAGGCCAAAGCGCACCGGTAGGTCCATGAACACCACGTTGTTCTCGGTGACGTTCCAGTCGTGCATCATCACCGGATTCGGCAGGTCGATCGGTTCGGCTTGCAGCATCTCGCCGGTGGGACTGATGCGGTAGTAGGTGAGATAGGGCTCGCGCACCAACTGGTATCCGAAGGCCAGTAGTTCGCCCGTGATCGGACACTCCCGCGGGTGGGCGGTAAAGGCGCCGGTAAGAGCGCCACCAAAATCCACGGGCCCGACGGTGGTGAGCGAATCGTCGAGCGCATACGGCCGGTGCTGTTCTTCCAGGGTCAGCCACTGCCCGTTGTGGCGCACCACGTTGGTGTTGGCCGGGGAACGATCCGGCGCCAGGAGGACGCTGAGGTCGGAACCGTCATCGTCCCAGAACGGGGTGCGGACGTACCGGTTCCGGTAGCGGGCCCGGCCGCCGGAGAGATCCACGGCATGTACCATCCCGTGGCCGAAGAACCAGTGCGGGCTCCAGCCGGTCCGAGGGTTGAATCCGTTGCGGATGTAGGTGCCCTCAAGCCCCTCGGGCAGCGCTCCCTCCACCTCGAGACCGTCCACGTCGAGTTCATCGGTGATCGGCCGGAAGTTCCCCGCGAGGTGCCATGGAACGCTGGGTGCTGTGGGGGTTGTCTCTAGATCGGTCATGCTTCTCTCCTAGGCGTCGGGCACCGTGGTCTTATGTAACAATAGTCCGGCGGTGAACAGTGTTAGGTGTCGACATCAGAGGGGGACGTATGGCAAGCAGAACGTGGGGTTGGTTGTTGGTTGGTGCTCTCGTGGCGGCTGGCTGCAGTGAGTCGTCATCCACCGACGAGGCCGGCTCGCCCACCCCGTCGGGGGCCCAAACGTCCTTGCCGGCGGGAAAGACGGTGGTCGAGCGGTACCCCGGCGAGGACTGGTTCCTCGGGAACCTCCCCGACAAGCCCACCGCCGCTGACCCCCAGGCGGAACCCATTGTGATCGGCATGATCAACCAGGAGGACACCCCCCTCGGGTCGTACCCGGAGATTCGCCGGGCCGTGGAGGCGGGGGTCGAGTTTGTGAACACCGAGTTGGGCGGAGTGGACGGCCGCCCCCTCGAGTTGCACAGCTGCGTCACGAGTTTCAACCCCGAGCAATCCGCCGCCTGCGCCCAGGAGATGGAGAGCGCCGGAGTGGTGGCGCTCGTAGGCGGTATCGACGTGACCAGCAACGGATCGATTCCCGTACTGGAGCAAAACGGCATCGCCCAGGTGGGCGGGATTCCCGCCGGCCTGGTGGAGCAAAAGAGTGATGTCGCCTTCTTCATGTCGGGTGGGGTGACGGGCGCGATCGCCGCCTTTTTGGCCGACACCGCCGACAAGGGCGGGAAGCGAGCCGTGCTGGCCTACGGCGAGTTCGAGAGTTTTGCCGCCTCGGCCAACGACTACGGCAAGCCGGTGGCCAAGTCTCTGGGGATCGACCTGGAGACGATCTCGTTTCCCTTGACCTCCACCGACTTCCTCCCGTTGCTCAATCGGGCCGCCGCCACGAACCCCGACGCCGTCATCGTGGTGGCGGCCGGGGGTTCCTGCGCTCCGATCATGCAGACCTACAAGGACCTCGAGATCAAAGCCCAGCTCTACCTCGTGGGGGCGTGCGCCGACGCCGAGATCATCGAGGCCGCGGCGGGGGCCGAACAAGGGGTGATCTTCAACGCCGAAGGACCGCCGGCGGGGGAAGGACTGGTGGAAGCCGGGATCTTCAGCTCGGTGAATGAGCTCTACGCCAACAATGAAGGCGGAGGAGCGGGCACGGTTGGTCTGCGCTCATTTTTCAATCTCTACGGAGTGTTGAAAGGTCTCGACACGGACGGGATCAGCCGAAAGGCAATCCTGGATTCGATGCGATCGGCCAAGGATGTGCCGGGCTACTGGGGTCACCCCTACACCTGCGATGGCAAACAGGTGAAGGGTCTGCCCGCTCTCTGTGCCCCGCAGCAGTCGCTCATCAAAGTTGAGCCATCCGGCAACATCGTGACGCTCAACAAGGAGTGGTACGACACCGTCGAACTGTTCAAACAAGCCCTGTGACGGCACCGAAGATCCTGACCTAACGTGACCGATCACTTCACCTACTTGCTGCTGGGCATTGGCGGCGGATCGGTAATTGCGGCGCTCGCCATCGGCGTGGTGATCACCCATCGCGCCAGCAACGTCATCAACCTCGGCCACGCGGCCATTGGCATGTACGTGGCGTTCGCCTATTACGAACTCCGCCGAAGTGGTGAGTTGGTCCTGCCGATTTTGGGCCTGCCCGGCCGGGTACGTCTCGTGGATCAACCCACCGTGGCTACCGCTTTGATCATCAGCCTGTTGGTGGCGGCCGCGGTGGGGGCGGCGGTGTTCCTCTTGATTTTCCGGCCGCTTCGCTCGGCCCCTCCGCTGGCCCGCGTGGTCGCCAGTCTCGGTCTGATGGTGTATTTGATCGGGGTAGTGGATCTGCGCTTTGAGGGGCCCTCGGCTACCTCGCTGCGCCTAGTGGGTCCCCTTTCGCCCCGCTTGGTGGATGTTCTGGGCCTCCGCGTGCCCGCCGACCGCTATCTCATGGCCCTCGGCACCCTCGGGGTTATTGCCATCCTGTGGGCCGTGGACCGCTGGACTCGCTTCGGGTTGGCCACCCGGGCGGCGGCGGAGAACGAGCGGGGGGCCGTCCTGTTGGGTTTGTCGCCCACGACTATCGGGCTCGTCAATTGGATTCTGGCGGCGGTACTGGCCGGGCTGGCGTTGATCGCGGCCGCCCCCCTGGCCGGTTTGGACCCGGGCGGCACCAGCCTGCTCATCGTGCCGGCGCTCGGCGCCGCTCTCGTGGGGGCCTTTCGTTCGATCGTGGTGGCCGGGTTGGCGGGCCTGGCGATCGGCATGGCCCAATCGGAGATTCTCAACCTCCAAGCCAGCAGCGAGTGGCTCCCCGACGTGGGATTGCAGCAAGGGATTCCGTTCCTCATCGTCGTGGTGGCCCTCGTGCTCCTCGGCCGCCGACTACCCGACCGGGCCACGGTGGTGAGCACCCGGCTGCCGATGGCCCCGGAGCCACGTCGCACCATGGCGGTGACGGCGGTGGTGGTTGGTCTCGGAGTGGTGGGGCTCTTAGTGCTCGACAGCAGTTATCGCTCGGGGATCATCGTGTCGGCCATCGCCACCATCGTGGCACTGTCGGTGATCGTGCTCACCGGGTTGGTGGGACAAATCTCCCTGGCCACCTTCGCCTTGGCCGGAACAGCCGGCTTTTCCATGGTGCGAGTGGGGGCCTCGCTCGGCTGGGGCTTCCCGTTGGCACCGATGGTGGGGATCGCCGTGGCGGTGGGGGTGGGCCTCCTGGCGGGATTGCCAGCGGTACGAGTGCGCGGGTTGACGTTGGCGGTCACAACACTGGCGGCCTCGATCGCCATCGAACAACTCCTGTTCCGGTGGAGTTGGTTCACCGGGGCCGACGAAGGGGCTCGGGTGTCCGAGCCCAGTCTGTTCGGCATCAACCTGGGCATCTCCGCTCCCGGCGATGCTTACCCCCGGGTGGCCTTTGGCATTCTCACCCTGGTGGCCATGTTGGGGGCGATGGCCATGGTCGTGAACCTCCGTCAAGGCGCCACGGGCCGCCGTTGGCTGGCGGTGCGGGCGAACGAACGAGCCGCGGAGGCCGCTGGCATCCCCGTGGCCCAGGTGAAACTGGGCGCCACTGCGGTGGCCGCCGCGCTGGCTGGCCTGGCCGGGGTGCTACTGGCCTATGAGCAACAGGTGGTGTCGGGGTCGTCCTACGGTGCGCTGGCATCACTGGTAGCCGTGGCCATTGCCTACCTGGCCGGCATCGCTATTCCCGCCGCTGCCCTAGTGGCGGGGGTGCTGGCCAGTGGCGGATTGCTGACAGTGGTGTTGGATGTGATCAACGAGGGATCCTCGAAGTACCAGTTCGCCGTCAATGGCCTGTTGTTGATGGTCGTCGCCGTGCGCTTCCCGGCCGGTTTGGTAGGCGCGGCGAGGAAGCGGAAGTCATGAGCGGCACCGAGGAGCGCCCGCCGTTGACCCAGGAGGCCATCCTGGCCCGCTCTATCGAAATCGTTGACGCAACGGGGATTGATTCGCTCTCCTTGCGCTCTTTGGCCCGCGACCTGGGGGTGTCGGCTCCCGCCCTCTACGACCACATCGAGTCCAAAGACAGCTTGTTGCGACTGCTGGCCAGAGAGGGGTACGCCAACCTCACCGCTCGCTGGGCGGAGCTCGATAGCGAGGACATCCCGGCGTGGATTCGGGCCACGTCGCATTCCTACGTTGGCTTTGCGCTCGACCGCCCCGGGCTGTTTGCGGCGATGTTCCGCTATCGGCCCATCTTCGTCTCGGGGCCCGGTGCGTTGGAGGACACCGCCGCCACCGCCGTCTTCCAGCAATCGCTGGCGGTGATCGAACGAGGGGTTGACGCCGGCATCCTCGCTGGCGCCTCTCCGGTCCAATTGGCGCTGGGGCTCTGGGCGGCCATGCACGGCGCCGCCACCGTGTTGTCGATGAGCCCGGAGATGCGTCAAGCCGATTGGCTGGTGGACCTGATGATCGACGGGCTGCTGGCTGGTTGGAAGCTGGCTGGCGCAGACGAGGGAGCACCCGATTCGTGAGCGCAGGATCCCCGTCGACGCGCCTCGGGGCATCGACGTAGTGGGAGACCCCCACGCCCGCGGCGGTGTTCGGCCGGAACTGGGGTACCTGGTCGCGCTGGTAGGTCTCGCCGGGGTGGCCATTGCGCATCCGGTGCTCGGTGCTTTCGGGGACAGCCCGGAGACGTTTGTCTTTCGCGGTGCCGAAGGTTTGGATCTGGTGCTTTTCGGTCTGGCGGTGGTGTTCGTGCCACCGCTGGTCTTGTGGGGGCTCGGCCTGCTCGTCGCCCGGGTGTGGCCCACCGGTCGCCTCGTGGTGCAGGGTGCATCCATTGGGGCCCTCGTGGCACTCGCGGCGCTGTCGGCGTTGTCGGGGTGGCCTCGTCCCCTCGCCGTGGCCTCGGCGGGGGCACTCGCTGGCGCAGCGTGGTTACTGACCGTGCGATCTGGGCCCTTTCGGATGTGGAGTGAGTTCCTGGTGGTGCTCCCGCTCTTGGCGCTGGGGGTGTTCCTGTTTTCCTCGCCGGCGAGCGCCCTGCTCACCGGGACGGACTTCACGGCGGTAACCAACTCGGACGAGGTGGCCCCAGTGGTGCTGATCATTCTCGACGAACTCCCCACGGCCTCGATCATTGATGCCGATGGCACCATCGACGCGGAGCGGTTCCCCAACCTGGCGCGACTGGCTGGCGAAGGGACCTGGTACCGAAACCACACGACCCAGTCCGGTTTCACCGACTCGGCGGTGCCCACCATCTTCACGGGCCGGACTCCGAAGGGGATCGCACCGTTGTTTACCGAGAACCCCGACAACATCTTTCGGCTCCTAGCCGGTTCTCATGACCTGGTGGTATCGGAGGCCGTGACCCGCCTGTGTCCTACATCGGTGTGTGGGGCCAACCCGCGGGCACCGGTGGGGAGCGCCAACGAGCCAGACGATTCCGAAGCGAAACCAGTGCTGGCCCCTTTGTTCGGCGACGCGCTTGATCTGTGGCGAGGACGCCTCACCGGAACGCAAGCCACGGTGGACTTTGGTGAGTTCGAAGAACAGGTAGTGCCCGACACCACCGTGCCAGCCAGCGATGGGCGTTTTGACTCCGCTTCGGCGGTGTCACGCCCGGACCCAGCCCTGTTCGCGGTGGCCAATCAACCCGGGCGGCTCGGTGACTTCCTGGCCGCCCTGCAGCCGGGCGATCGGCCGCTGGCGGCGGTGGTGCACCTCGTATCGCCCCACTTCCCCTGGCACTATCTCCCCGATGGGCGCTCCTACGCCGAGCCGTCGACGAGCGCGAACCTGCTCATCAACGGCGGTGGCGAGCCTTGGGTGGTGGCGCTGGAGCGCCAACGGCACCTCCTGCAAGCCAGCTACAGCGATCGCCTGGTGGGCAAGATCCTGGACCGACTGGACCAGCTGGGCATCTATGACGATGCCGCCATCGCGGTGACCGCTGATCATGGGGTGGCGTTTCAAATTGGGCTGGAGAACCGGCGCCTCCCGGTGGTGGAGGCCTTGCCGGAGATCATGTGGACTCCACTCATTATCAAAGCACCGGGCCAGCGCTCGCCGCGCGTCGACGATGCCAACGTGCAGAACATCGATGTGCTGCCCACGCTCGCCGCTCTGATCGGGGCCACGATCCCCTGGCCGGTAGATGGGCTCGACGCGACGGGGGATGGCCCTTCTTCCCGGGGCAACGACAAGCCGTTCTTCCGGTTCGAATCGGCGGCCGACCCGAACGAGTCTTCGGCGATGGTGACCGACGCGGCCGTCGGGTTCAGCACCGTGTTAGGTCTGTCGTTTCCCCCCCTCGCTTCCGAGGGCGATCTCCTGAGTGGCCTGCACGCGTTCTTGGCCCGCCAGGATCTCATGGGCGAGGCCTATCGACCCACCACCGAACTACGCCGAGCCTCGGTGGCGGTGGACGATCTCGACCGCCTCGCTAACGGCAAGGAGTTGGTGCTCGCCCTCACCGGCACGGTGGAGGATCGCGGCTGGGGGGCGGAGTATGTGGTGGCCGCCCGCAACGGCCGCATCGTGGCCGTGTCGCCGGTGATCGAGCGAGTGGGTGGTGGACCGGGCTTTGCCATGCTGCTGCCGACGACTGGCGCCATGGATCTACGCGAGTTGCGCCTGGGTCTGGTGCGCGGGGAGCAGGTCGTGGACACCGGCCTCATCGCCGGTTGATCAGCCGTGTTGCCAGAATCGGTTGGCCAGGCTGCGGGTGCCGGCGAGAGCCGCGTCGTCGAGGTCGGCCATTTCCTCCGTGGTGAGAGACCATCCCAACCCGCCGGCATTCTCCCGGGCCTGTTCGGCGGTTTTTGCCCCCGGGATCGGTACCGCTCCCTTCTCGATGAGCCACCGCAGCGCCACCTGGCTGGGGGTCCGTTGGCGCTCGTCGCCGATCCGCCGCAGTAACGCCACCACAATGTCCACTTCGGTCATCGGGTGGGCCGAGAACCCGCGGGCACCCGGCGGCGGGTGGCTAGCGGAATACTTGCCGGTGAGACGGCCCTGACCAATCGGGGAGTAGGCCAGCAACACCACGCCCAAGCGTCCGCAGGCGGCTAAGAGCCCGCCGGTCTCCGGACCGCGTCGCAACAGTGAGTATTCGACCTGGTTGGATGCCAACGGCACCCCTCGCTTCGCCAGTTCCGCGTGGATCTTGGTCATCTCGGTAATCGAATAGTTGCTCACCCCTACCGCCGAGGTGAGCCCGGCAGCCTGTACCTCCGCGAGGGCCTCGGCCAACGCTGATTTCGACCGCAGACTGATCGGACCATGGATTTGGTAGAGATCCACGTGTTCCACCCCAAGCCGTTCGAGGGACGCCTCCAAGGCGGCCCGCATGGCGCCCTTGACCGCCAACTTCTGGGGGGAGGGCAGGAACTTGGTGGCCAACACCAAGGAACGGCGGCGGGCTGGTTCCTGCGCCAGCAGGCGGCCGATGATCCGTTCGCTCTCGCCGTCGCCGTAGACCTCGGCGGTATCGAAGAGGGTGAGGCCCGCGTCGATGGAGGCCTCCCATGCCTCGGCGATGGTGGCCTCGCTGAGGGACGTGTCGTAGCCCCCCATGCCCCACGTCTTACGGTCACCCCATGCCCAGGTGCCCACTCCGAGGGGGGCGAGGGGGGTGGCACAACCCGGCAGGATGACGGTGGTGGGTTGCATCTCTACCTTTCATGACGGGAGAACATGCCGGGTGAGGAGTTCAGATAGCGGGGAAGTGGCCTCAGTGAGCAGAGCGGCGGGCGTTGGCCCGCCAGATGGCCAATACCACCAGGGCCCCCAGGAAGGAACCGATGAAACCGCTGGGCCGAAGCTCGAGGCCATCGCCGTGCACAATGCTGGCGAACAGGCCGCCGACGAACGAGCCGGCGACGCCGGCAATCAAACTTTGACTGTTGGGCTTCGAGCCCATACCGAGGGCTAGCTGGGCCAGCCAGCCGATGATCATGCCGAATCCGAGTAGGCCGAAAATAAGAATAATCATGGCTCTCCGAGGTGCTGAGCCATACCTAGGGAGGCATGGGGGTAGACGCGGAGATGCTACTGCTCAGATGATCGGCCCATCGGTTTCGTGATGGCGGGGAAGGGCGAATCCAGGCGGCGTTCGCCCGGGGAGTCCTCGGCGCCTTCTTCGGGAAGGAAGCCACGTTGATCGAGTCGGTACAACAAGGCGAAGGCCGGCAGGATGAACACGACCGCCAGCCCCACCGCCACCAAGACCGCGATGACGGTGCCATCGGGAGCGATGGCCGCTTCCAGGGTGAGCGACTCGGGGAGGATGTAGTCCCATTGGGCCACTCCCCACCCCAGCAGAATGGACGCCACCGCCACGACCGCGGCAAGGCGGGCCCCGCGATGCGACTGACGGTGCAACAGCACCAACGCGGCCGTGCCGCACACGGCTGCGGTGATCACCAACGGCAACCCGCGCGTGGTCAACCCCCCAAAGAGGTACTTGGCGTCTTCTCGGAGGACGAAGACGCCTATGAGCGATAGCACCCCCATGGCTGTCGCCGACCCCGCCGCTCGGCGGCGGAAGTATTCCACCATCGGGGCCTCATCGAGTCGGCCGGCATCCCAGACCAGGAACGTGGCCGCCAGGAAGGCTCCGGTGCCCACCGCGAGCACCCCGCCGAGGATGGAGGTTGGGTTGATCCAACTGCCGATTGGATCACCGGCCCGGCCACCGTCAGGGACCCGGCCCGAAGCGATCGCCCCGGCTACCGCCCCGAGGCAATAGGGGACGAGCACGGATGACGTGGCGAATAATGCCCCGAACACCCGGCGGTCCCGAGTGCGAAATACGGCGTGGCGGAAGGCGAAGCCAGAGCCCCGCAGGACGATGCCCACCGCGGCCAGGGTCAGGGGAACGAACAGGGTGAGGGTGATGGAGGCGTAGGCCTCGGGAAAACATGTCCAGAGCACCACGAAGCAGAAGATCAGCCACACATGGTTGGCCTCCCACACCGGGCCGATGGAGTGGTCGATGATCCGACGGGGTCGGTCGCCGCGTTCGGTACCGCCCGCCATGAGATCCCAAAATCCGGCGCCGAAATCGGCGCCCCCGAACACGGCGTAGGCGATCACGGTGGTGAACAGGATGATCGCAGCGATCGTGCTCATGGATCCGATTGACCACCGTCGGAAGGGCCGTAGGGCACCGGCTGGTTGTGATGGTCTTCCCGTTTGAAGCGAATGCTCATAGTGCGCAACACATAGATCGTGGTGGCCGCCAACGCCGCGTACAAGACCACGATGCCGATAAAGGTGATCCAGACACCGGTGTTGGCCGTGGCGGCGTCGTCCACCCGCTGGAGGTTGTAGACGATCCAGGGCTGACGGCCCACCTCGGTCACCACCCATCCGGCTTCCATCGCGATCAGCGCCAGTACGCCACTGGCCGAGGCCATGAGCAGGAACAGGCGGCTTTGGGGCATGTCGCGCCGGAAGAGCCAGGCCGCGCCGTACCAAAGGGCAAGGAGCAGGAGCAGCATCCCGATGCCCACCATGACATCCCACGACCAGTGCACGATGTTGACCTGGGAAGTAGTGGGACGGTCTCCGGCCGGCACCGTGTCGAGGCCTTGGATCACCGTGGCTGTGCCCGTCGACGGGTTCGCCATGAACGAGGTCATGCCGGGGATGGGGATGCCACCGGACACGGTGCCGTCGTCTTGGAGACGACCGAAGAGGGTTTCGGGCACGTCACTGGCGGTCTCCGGCACCAGTGCGATGGCGGCGAACTTCACGGGCTGGTTCTCCTGGACCCATTCAGCGAGGCGATCGCCTACCCCGATTTGGATCGGCACCGCGATGGCCGCCACGGTGAAGGGGATGAGGAATCCAAGGCGGTGGTACCGATCTCGGCGACCTCGCGCCATGCCCACCGCGTAGACCGAAGCGATCATGAATCCGCCCACGACGTAGGCCGCCACCACCATGTGGGCGGCCATCAAGGGCATGGCATCATTGAAGATGACCCCCCAGGGATCGACCTCGATGATTTGGCCGGCCTTATCGAGGGTGAACCCAGATGGATCGTTCATCCACGCATTGGAGGCAATCACCGCGGCACTGCCGCCGATGCCGCAGATGACGATGGGGACCCCGGAAAAGAAGTGTGGCCATGGTTTCATCCGTCGCCACCCGAAGATGTAGATGGACACGAAGATGGCCTCGGCGAAGAAGAAGAGGCCTTCGAAGGCGAAGGGGATACCGAAGGCTTCGCCCCACTGTCCCATGAAGCGCGGCCAGAGCAGACCGAACTCGAAGGAGAGCACGGTGCCGGTGACCGCACCCACGGCGAAAGTGATGGCCAGGTACTTGGACCACCGCTGGGCCAAGACGAGGGCATCGGCGTCGCCATGGCGAACCCCGCGATAGTTGGCGATCAGCATGATCAAGGCCCACGACACCCCGAGCGGCACGAGGATGATGTGGGCCGCCAGCGTGAAAGCCATTTGCGCTCGGGCCCACGGCACCGGGTCGACGGCCAGGATGCTGGCGAGCGATGAGCGCATCTAGAACTCTCCCGGCGAGCGCACAACCATGTTCCTAGCAGACCACGATGTTGGGGCCGACGGACTGCGCCGCCCCCGGCAGGGCGGGCCATCACCACGGTGCGGCGCTATTGCGGAGCAGTAGCGGTGACCGGCTCGGGATGGCTGAGCGCATCTTGGGCAATGCCCTTGAGCAGGCCCGGGAACACGAGACCGTGGAAGGGCGCCACGGCGTACCAATAGACGCGGCCCCACAATCCACGGGGGCGAAAGCGGGCCGTCTGAACGATCAGCGAGCCGTCGGTGACTGGATCTATCGTCCACTCGAGCCAGGCCACTCCGGGGAGGCGCATCTCTGCGTGGAGCACCAAGCGGTGGTCGACTTCGAGGTCTTCGACTCGCCAGAAGTCCACCGGTTCGCCCACCGCGAGGTGGTCGGGGTGGCGGCGGCCGCGACGGAGGCCCGGGCCACCGGCGATTTGATCGGCTAGCCCGCGCGCTCGCCAGAGCATTTCGCCCCGGTACCAGCCACGGTCGCCGCCCACTCGACACACTGCTTGCCAGGTGCGGTGCGGATCAGCGGCCACCACCAGGGTGCGAACATCGGTGACTTCGGTGCCGCCGGTCCAGCCCGGATCAGTGGCCGCCGATTGCCACACCGGCGAGGAGGCATCATCAAACTTGGTGGGGACGTCGCCGATGGCGGTGCGACCAATTGCGTTGTGGATCGACTCGGCCAGGGGTATCCGCTCGAAGGGGAACAACGTCTCCGCCCGATGGTCAGTGACGATCACCGAGTTCACGAGGGAGTCCACTAGGGGTCGGGCGAGTTGGGCAGGAACCGGCGTGACGAGACCGACCCACAGCGAGGACAGACGAGGGGTGAGTACGGGTACCGGTAAGAGTCGGCGCTTCTTGAGCCCAGCCTGTTCGGCGTAGATCGCCATCATCCTGGCGTAGGACACCACATCAGGGCCGCCGATTTCCAGGATTCCCGCCAGGGGCGCGGGTTCTTCGATCACCGCCGCCAGATAGCGCAGAACGTCTCGAATCGAGATGGGCTGGCACAGCGTGTCCACCCACTTGGGCGTGACCATCACCGGCAGGACTTCCGTTAGGTAACGGAGCATTTCGAAACTGGCCGACCCGGAGCCGATGACCACGGCGGCCCGTAACTCGACGGTCTCGATAGGTCCGTTGGCTAACGTCGCGCCCACATCGTGGCGGCTCTGCAGATGGATGCTCAGTTCGCTGTGGTCGTCGCCCAGGCCGCCGAGATAGACGATCCGTCCGACGCCCGCCCGCTCCGCCGCGGTGCGGAAGTTCTCGGCGATGGCTCGTTCCCGGGCCACCCAGTCGCTGCCCTCACCGATGCTGTGGACGAGGAAGACGGCCACATCGATCTGGTCCATGGCGGCGGTGAGATCATCGGCGAGGTCGGCCCGCACGACCTCGACGCCGGCCCGCCACGGCGCGGGATCGAGTTTGCGCGGATCGCGGGCGACACAACGAATGTGGTGATGGTGGGTAAGAAGTTCGGTGACCAGACGTCCGCCGATGTAGCCCGATGCACCGGTAACGAGCACCCGAACGGGCGTGGGAAGGGAAGTTCCCTCCGGGGGAGGGGCGCTGGCGCTGGGAGACTTCACGGTACCAATCCGAACGGGTTGAGGCGATCGCGGGCTCGGCAGGATCACTGGACCACCGAACGTCACGAATCCTTCCATAGGGACCGACCCGGCCCTGCTTCGGGCCCGATCGCACGAGCACTCGCTTGCCCTCCACTGGCCCCGTCCACCCCTACGAGCTGGTCGGGCGGCGCGTTCGGCGGCGGCGGGCACCGGGGGATGACCCCGCCGGGGGAGCGCTTAGAACTGAACGCCCAGGAACCAGATGGCGAAAGCCACCAGCGCCACGCCAAAGAGCTGGCGGGCGCGCACCGGTGGAATTCGATCGCTCAACTGGCTGCCCACAAGGGAGCCGGGGAGCATCCCCAGGGCAAAGACGAGCGCCACCATCCAGTCGATGTGGCCGAGGTTCCAGTGGACGAGGAGGATCGGTATCGACAGCGCCCCGGCGGCCACGATGCTCGTGCCCGCCGCCCTCGCCGCGGTGAGGCCCAGCAGCACGATGCACAGAGGCACCAGCAAAAATCCGCCGCTGTTGGCGAGCAACCCACTGAGGAGGCCAACGGCGAAGGCGGGGATCAGGATGATCAGGGGCTGGTCCCGACGGGCGGCGGCCCGATCAACGTGGCCGGTCGGGTCGGGCAGCAGCACGCGTGCCCCCACCACCAGGAGCAACACCCCCGATGCGATCAGCAGGGCGCTCCCGCTCACGTAACGCGAACCCACCGCGCCCACCACCGCCCCCGGCACGCCGCCGGCGATGACCAGGCCGGCGACCCGATGGTCGAGGTTGCCTTGGCGGAGTTGGCGACGGGCCGAGACGATCGAGGCGGGCAGCAGCGCCGGCAACGGTGTGGCGATGGCCAAGATGCCGGGCACCCCCACCAGGGCGAGCATCGGGGTGGCAAAGGCCGAGCCTCCCGCTCCGAACAGTCCGAACACCCCTCCGGCGGCCACGCCCGCGAGGAGGATCAGGAAGTGAGGCACCCCTCTATCCAACGCTAGCGAAAGGTAGAAGTCAAAGACATGTTTTGACTTATCTCTATAAGATATTCCTATGGATCTCCGTCGCCTCCGTTTGTTCCTCGCCGTCGTGGACGAAGGCAGTTTCACCGCCGCCGCCGATACCGTGGCGGTAGCCCAGCCGGCGGTGTCCTTGGCGGTGCGTGAACTCGAAACGGAACTGGGGGCACCCCTGTTGGTGCGCTCCCGGCACGGGACCCGCCTCACCCCGGCAGGAGAGGCGCTCGTGGGGCCCGCCCGGCAAGCGCTGCGCAACATCGACCACGCCACCGCCGCAGTAGCGGCGGTAACCGGTCTCGTCGCGGGGCGCCTGGATCTCGCCTCCTTACCTACGCTGGCGGCGGATCCCATGGCGGAGTTGGTGGGACGGTTCCGCAGGGCCCACCCGGCGGTCACCGTCCGGCTCGGGGCACCCCTCACCCTGGCCGACCTGGCCGAGGATGTGCGGTCCGGGGCGGCCGAACTCGGGATTACCGAGGCCGGTCCTGCCAACCGCTTGCTCGAGGAGATCCCCTTGCACCACCAGGAACTAGTGGCGGTGTCGCCGCCGGGAGGGTCGAAGCGCGCCCTTCGTCTCGACCGGCTCGGCGGGGTGCCCTTGGTGCTCACCCCCACCGGCACGTCGCTGCGCGACACGGTGGAGACGGCCCTGGACGCCGCCGGGGTAACCGCCGAGGTGGCCGTAGAGACGGCTCAGCGCGATGCCCTCATTCCGCTCGTGCTCGCCGGAGCCGGCACCACCTTCCTGCCCACCACCCTGGCCCGGGCGGCCCGCCAACTAGGGGCCACTGTGCAGCCCACTGTCCCGCGTCTGCGGCGCTCCCTCGTGGTGGTCCACCGGACCGGGCCGCTCGGCCCCGCCGCCGAGCGCTTCTTGCCCCTCGCGCTCCCGGCGGGCTAGCCCCGGCCGGGTTCAGCCGAAGAGCAACAGGCTGGAGGTTTGACTCCCGGTGGCGAGCAACTCGCCCTCGGGAGACCACACCCGCAGACCTCCGTGGCCGTAGCCCCCGGAGGCGAAGGATGGAGCCAGATCAAGGAGGACCCACTCAGCGGTGGCGGCCCCGGAGAAGCGCATCGTGTTGTCGATGCTGCTGCCCGCACCGGAGCGTCCGGCGGCGCGGGTGATCGACAGCGGCACCATGTCGGCGAGATAGGCCATAACCGCGGGGGTAGCCACCGATCCGGGCACCCGGGTCCACAACCGGAGATGGGGGTGCGAACCTTCAGCGCGGGCGAGCGGCTCGGCCGAGCGCATCTCAATGTTGCGATGCGCCTTGGCGGCGACGGGCCGCAGGGCGGGCGGCAGTGGAAGCTCAAAGGGCGGGGCCTCCGAGGGGGTGAGAACCGAGGGAAACGGAATGAACGCCGACTCGATCCGATCGGCCTTGTGGTGGGCCGTCGCCCCCAGCGCACAAAAGATCTCCCGGCCCTCCACGAGCGCTCGAACCCGCACCTGTGCCGCGCTCTTGCCGTCGGCGAGTACCTCGGTGGTGCATTCGAAGCGGTCCCCGATCGAGGTGGCACCCGAAATGAACTGCACGGTGGTCCACAGCGCCGGACGCGCCGTGGTCACCTCCGCCAGGGCCACTGCCACGGCGATCGCCGTGCCGCCGAACAGTTTTCCGTCGAAGCGGGCCAGGGGTTGGGTGAGCACGAAACTGGCGCGACCGGGCCCGACGTGCTCCAAACCGAGCAAGGCGTGATCAGAACGGCGGTCCTGGCCGTCGATGGTGAGGTCGGACCAAGTCTCAGACATAGGCCAGGACGGTAGCGAGGGGGCCGACGCCAGGTCGCATCGGCCTTCGCCACGGACCGGTGGAAAGTGCGTACGGTGCGGGGATGTCGATCGTCATCTCCGCCGCCTTTCCTCCCGGGCTCCACACGCCCGACCTCATCGCCCTCGCCGAGAACCTTGGCTATGAGAGGGCATGGGTCTACGACTCCCCGGCGCTCTATCACGACGTGTGGATCACCCTCGCCCGGGCCGCCGAACGGACTGAGCGCATTGGCCTCGGCCCCGGCGTTTTGGTGCCGAGCCTGCGTCACCCGATGGTGAACGCGGCGGCCATCGCCACCCTGTGCGACCTCGCCCCCGGACGCGTGGCGGTGGGCATCGGGGCGGGGTTCACCGGGCGGCATGTGCTCGGCCAGAAGCCCATGCGCTGGGCCGACGTGCGGGCCCACGTGATGGCCATCAAGGGGTTGCTGCGAGGCGAGGAGGTGGAGTGGGAGGGCCGTCCCATCAGAATGGTTCACCCCTCCGGGTTTGGCGCCCCGCGACCGATCGAGGTGCCCATCCTCATCGGTGCCGACGGACCGAAAGGGAACGCCGTGGCCGAAGAACTCGGCGATGGCACGATGGCGGCAGGGGCACCCAATGCCAATGCCACCGGGGAATGGCGAGCATTACTGACGTTCGGAACGGTGCTGGAAGACGGCGAGACCCCCAGGAGCGCGCGGGTGATCGAAGCCGCCGGGCCGGGGGTGGCGGTGGTGCTGCACGGCATGTACGAGCGAGGCGGGCCAGAGGTGGTCGACCGGTTCCCCGGCGGGGCGGAATGGCGCGCCGGCCTCGAGGAAATCGACGCACGCCACCGCCACCTCGCCACCCACGAGGGCCACCTGGTGGAACTCACCGATCGAGACCGCGCCGGGCTTACCGGAGGGCTGAGCGAACTCATCGGAGCCTTCACCCTCACGGCACCAGCCGCCGAAGTTACCGAGCGCCTGGCCGCCTACGCAGCCCAGGGCATCACCGAAGTGGCCTATCAGCCCTGCGGTCCGGATCCGCAACGCGAGTTGACCGCCTTCGCTACCGCCGCCGGTCTCTAGGGCATACTCCCCCCATGACCACCCAGGCTGTCACTGAACTCATCGGGGTGTACCACGCCAACGGTTCGTGGCGGGGCGAGTTGGCCTACGTCGTGAAGAAAGCCGCCGGGCGCGGCCACTGTTCGCTCTGCGACATCACCCACGGCCCCCTGCGGAGGCGGTCCTCGTTCGATGCGGCGTGCACGACACTCGGGATGAACTTCACCCTGCTCCACCGTGACGAGCGTCCGCCCGATGTGCTGGCCATCACCGGTGACGCCACCCCCATGGTGCTGGGCCGAACCGCCACGGGCCTGCTCGTGCTGTTGCGGGCAGAGCAACTGAACCAATGCCGCGCCGATCCCGATGCCCTCGTGGAAGCGCTCCAGCAGCGTCTCGCCGCCCTCGGCCTCCGCCTCGCCCCTGAAACGGACCCGCCGCCGGCGGCTCTCGAACCGCTAGATCTCGCCTAGATCCAGCGAGAGTCCGTTGGCGCCGTAGACGCTCAGCGGATCGGCCCGCACGGCGGCGTCGAGTTTATGGGCATCGTCCCCCACCAGAATGCGCCAGGTCCCGGACCTCACCCCGTTGAGGATCACGGTGGTTGCCTCTGCCGCAGTCATCGGTGCGTGGTCTCGGAACATGTCGCCGAAACCCGCCGCCAGGGCCCGTAGCGTGTCGTCGTCCATCCCGGCGGTGGAAACACCGCGACGCTCCATGCCTACTTTGATGTCGCTGATGACCGGCTCACGATCCCCGAACACGCGCTGACTGTTATTCACGATGTCGGTACCGATGTAGCCAGGCATCACCACCGAAACCTGCACATGGGGTGCGTTCAACCGGAAGTCTTCCAGCAGCGCCTCCGAGAAGCCCTTGACGGCAAACTTGGCCGAACTGTAGGCGGTGTGGGGAATGCCCGGTCCCAACGAGGCCCAGAACCCATTCACGCTGCTCGTGTTGATCAAATGGCCCTCGTCGGACGCAACCAGGAGCGGAACGAACGCCCGGCAGCCGTTGTAGACCCCGCCCCAGCAAATGGCAAAGGTGCGATCCCACTCGGCCCGATCCCCAGCCACAAAACTCCCGCCACCGCCCACCCCCGCGTTGTTGAACACGAGGTTGACGTGATCGGTGTGGTGCTGTTCCACCACCTCATCCCGGAAGGCGAACATCTGCGCTTCGTCGGCCACGTCGCACCGATGCATCGTGAGTCGCGTGCCCGGGAGCGCATCCTTCTCGGCCAGCCGAAGGGTCTCCTCCAGCGTGTCGAGATGCACATCGCAGGTGGCCACGTGACAACCCTCGGCGGCCAACTGCCGCACGAGTTCGCGTCCCATCCCGGTGCCCCCGCCGGTGACGACGGCCAACTTCTTTTCGAACGACTTCATGGGCCTTGCCTCCTAGTGGGCTCAGTCGGGAGCGGTGATCTCCAGCAACTTGGCCTGCATGGCGGCGGCGGCCGCCGGATCGCCCCCGCTGTTCTGCATGGCCATCAACTTCGTCATGTCGCCTTCGACCTTGATCTGGCCCCCCATAAAGGCCTGCATGGCCGCCGTTTGGTTCCCTTCCACGAACATCTGACGGGCCAGGGTGTAGGCCAAGGTGATCTTGGTGGGCGCCTCGATGAGACCCGCCCCGAAGGATCCGTCGGAAACATGGAGTTCGCGATCGCCGGCGGGGCCACCGGTGACCACCATGTTGATCTTGGCATCGGCCGGAAACCCGCCCTCGCCGTCGCTCTCTTCGGCCAATTTCTGAACTTCGGCGAGCCACTCATCGGACAGGAACTGGTGGGCCATTAGATTCTCCCGGGTCAAGTGGGGAACGGACGTTCCGCGGCAACATGCGACGGTAGCGCGTACGGCGCCCCCCCGGTTCCGACCACTCACCCAGTGGCCTTGCGCTCCCCGCGACATATAGCAAAATTGATATGTATGTTCGTTGATGTAGACGCGTCGCCGTCGGCGCTCCTCAAACTCCTCGGGGAGCCGATCCGCTGGAGCATCGTGCAGCGTCTGGCCCGCGAGGAATTGTGCGTGGGCCACCTCGGGACGATCTCGCCCTCGCCCAGCCCTTGGTGAGTCACCACCTTCGCGCCCTACGCCAAGCGGGCGTGGTGCGCACCGAACGGTGCGGTGCCTTCACCTACTACGTGCTCGACCGCGCCGTACTGACCAAGGTGGCCAGCGCCCCGGGGCAACTGGGTAGCGCTCCCCAATCCCCGTCGCGACGGCCATGCTGGCGAGCACCTCGGTGTCCACAACGGCCATGCGAGCACGCTAAGTGGACCGTCTGGCGCGCTCTTGAACGGGAGGTGAACGATCGCGGGACGGTGAACCAACGATGCCAACCCGCCTGCGGCGCGCTCCCCTCGATCAGACGACCTGGCCGATCGGGCGCCTCGCGATGGCGTCTACCCCTCAGCCGATGGCGATGGGCAAGCGGCGGGGCCCCCGCACCTGACCGCCGGACCAGCGCACCGCCTCGGCGTCGGCCAAGGTAAAGGTGGGGAAGGCATCCAGCCAGGCCTCGAGGGCGACCCGCAGCTCCATCCGAGCCAGGTGCGAGCCGGCACAGCGGTGGATGCCCAGCCCGAAGGCGCTGTGGCGGTTCACCTCCCGATCGATGACGACCTGAGCGGCGTCGGCCAGGAACTCAGGGTCGCGGTTGGCCGCCGGGAACGGGAGCAGCACCCAATCCTCTGCCTTCATGGGGCAGCCATTGAAGTCGATGTCTTCCGTGACCAATCGCGCCATCGTCACCGGGGCGTAGGCCCGCAGCAGTTCCTCCACCGCCGTGGGAACCAACTCGGGCTCCGCCACCAAGCGGTCGCGATCGCCGGGCGTGGACGCGAGATGAAACAGTGACGCACCGATGGCACTCCAGGTGGTGTCGATCCCCGCCAAAAGCAAGAGCGCGATAGTGCGACCCACATGCTCGAACCCCAGCCGCTCCCCATCGATCTCCGCGTTGAGCAGAAAACTGGTGAGGTCGTCGCGGGGATGGGCCGTGTGGTCCTCGATCTGCGCGCGGAGATAATCATAGAGGGCCACCATGGAATCCATCCGCGCCTCAGGGGGAAGGTCCACGCCCTCGATGACTTCCACCACAAACTCCCGGAAACGGTCGTCATCGCCGAGAGGGAACCCGAGCATGGTGGCGATCACCCGCACGGGGATGTTCTGGGCGTAGTCGGTGGCGGCGTCAACGACCTCCCGGCCCCGCATGGCGTCGATGAGTTCGTCACAGTAGGCCCGGGTGGACGCCTCGAGTTTCCCCACCGCCTGAGGCGAAAAGGCGGGCAACAACACGCGGCGGGCACCCCCATGGAACGGGGGGTCCGACGAGATGGGCGGCGCGATCCCCATCGGGGCGGCCTCGAGGGGCGGACGTACCGCCGACATCAGAATGCTGCGGGAGGAAAAGTGATCGGTGTCGTAGGCGATGGCCGACACATCGGCGTGCCGGGTGGGTAGCCAAGCCCCGCCGTAGCGTTCCGTGCGGGCGATCGGGCAGGCCGACGAGCGAATCTCGTCCCAGATCAGGAACGGGTTGGCGGCGTACCTCTCGTCGGTGTGATCGAAGTCGACGGCCCAATCCTCTACCGGCGGGTGATCGGTGGTCATCTCAGGTGTTCGCGTCGATCGCGATGGCATGCTCCGGGCAGTTGGCGACCGCCCGGCGCGCCCGATCTTCTTCGGCGGCGGGCACGATGCCGTCACCGAGGACGGAGGCGTTACCGATCTCGTCGGGCTCGAACAACGCCGGCGCCAGTGCGTAGCAGCGGCCGTGGCCCTGGCAGGAGGCTTCGTCAATCTTCACTCGCATCGAGATCACGCTCCTCAACCAAGGGTGCACATCATCCGGACATTTGAGCCTACGCTCGCCGGGGAGGAGATCCGATGAGCATCGACGTGTTTATTCTCGGCGGCTATCAAACCGACTTTGCCCGCAACTACGCCAAAGAGGGCCTGGAAATCAGCGACCTCGTGGCTGATGCCGTGGCCGGCACCCTCGCCGATGCCCAGGTTGCGCCGTCCACGATCGAAACGATCCACGTGGGCAACGCCTTCGGACAACTCTTCAACGGACAGGGCCATCTCGGGGCCATGCCCGCCACGGTTGCCCCCGACCTCTGGGGTATCCCCGCCGCCCGCCACGAAGCCGCCTGTGCCTCGGGCGGCATTGCCGTGCTGGCGGCGATGGCGGAAATCGAGGCCGGCCGCTACGACTGCGCGCTGGTGCTCGGCGCCGAGCAGGAACGCAACGTGCCCGGCGACCAAGCGGCTGGGCACCTCGGGGCAGCCGCCTGGGTGGGCCACGAGGGCACCGAGGCCAAGTTCATGTGGCCGCACATGTTCAACCTGCTCGCCGATGAGTACGACCATCGCTACGGGATCGACGACCGGCACCTCGCCGCCATCGCCGAGCTCAACTTCCGCAACGCCAAGGACAACCCCAACGCGCAGACGCGGGCGTGGTCGCACACGCCCGAGAGCTTTACCGCCGATGAAGACCTCAACCCAGTGATCGACGGCCGCATCCGCCGCACCGATTGCAGCCAGGTCACCGACGGCGGCGCCGGCGTGGTGTTGGCGGGGCGTCGCACCGCGGAGGCGTGGGCCGTCACCCAAGGTCGCGACCTCGACGACGTTCCCCGGCTCCTCGGTTGGGGCCACCGGACCGTGGGTTTGCCCTATGCGGAGAAGGTACGGCGCTCGGCGAACCACCCCTACGTCCTCCCGCATGTGCGCCGGGCCATCACCGACGCGTTCGGGCGCGCCGGGGTGGCCGACGTGTCGGGGATCGATGCCATCGAGACCCATGACTGCTTCACCCCCTCGGAGTACGCCGCCATCGACCACTTCGGCATCACCCCACCCGGACAAAGTTGGCAGGCCATCGAAGACGGCACCCTCGAACGCGACGGGGCCACCCCGATGAACCCATCGGGCGGGCTGATCGGCGGCGGCCACCCCGTGGGCACCACCGGTGTGCGCATGGTGGTCGATGCGGCCCGCCAGACCAGCGGGAGGGCGGGAGCCACCCAGGTTGACGGCGCTCGACGGGTGGCCACCCTCAACATCGGTGGGTCCACCACCACCACGGTGACCTTCGTCGTGGGAGTAGGGGCCTAACGGTGGCCTCGATCCTGCGGAACACCGTTGCGTCCACCCTGCCGGCCGACGACCAGCACCCGTATCGGAGCGGGGCGTGGCGGCCGAACGTGCGGGAGTGGGACGCGGATGACCTCGAAGTGGAAGGGGAGCTCCCGGCCGATCTCTCCGGGGTGTACCTCCGCAACACCGAGAACCCGGTGCATCCCGCCATCGGGGCGTACCACCCCTTCGACGGCGACGGCATGCTCCATCAGATCGCCTTTCACGACGGGGCGGCCAGCTACCGCAACCGCTTCGTGCGCACCGACGGGTTCCTCGCCGAGCAGGAGGCGGCCGAGTCGCTCTGGACCGGCATGCTCGACACCCCGGAGCACTCCAAGCGGGAAGACGGTTGGGGCGCCCGGGGCCGCATGAAGGACGCCTCCAGCACCGACGTCGTGGTGCACAACGGCCAGGCCCTCACCAGCTTCTGGCAGTGCGGCGACCTCTATGCCCTCGATCCGCGCACGCTCGAGCAGCACGGCAAGGCCACCTGGGCGAGCAGCTTCCCGTCACCCACCGGGATCTCCGCCCATCCCAAGGTGGACGAGCGCACCGGCGAACTGCTCGTGTTCGGCTACGGCAAGGAGCACCCCTACCTGCACCTCGGGATCGTGAACGCGAAGGGCGCACTGGAACGATCCATCGATGTAGAGCTCCCCGGCCCGCGCCTCCCGCACGACATGGCCTTCACCGAGCACTACGCCATCCTCAACGACCTGCCTCTCTTCTGGGACCCGGAACTGCTGGCGGGCGGGATCCATCTCCCGCGCTTCTTCCCCGACGTGCCCAGCCGCTTCGCTCTCGTGCGGCGCGACGGCACCGGCCCCGTGCGCTGGTTCGAGGCCGACCCCACCTACGTCCTCCACTGGATCAACGCCTACGAAGACGGCGACGAAGTGGTGCTCGACGGCTTCTTCCAGCACGACCCCTCCCCGCGCAAGCGCGGGGCCGTCGATCCCCACCTGGCGTCGGTGTACCGCTACCTCGACATCCACCAACTCCAAACTCGTCCTCATCGGTGGCGGTTCAACCTCGTCACCGGCGAAACCCGCGAGGAGTCATTGTCGGATCAGATCATGGAGTTCGGAATGATCAACGCACAGCGCGCTGGTCGGCCATACCGCTACACCTACAGCGTCACCGGCGAGCCGGGTTGGTTCCTGTTCAACGGCCTCGTGAAGCACGACCTGCACACCGGTGCCGAGCAGTCCTACGCCTTTGGCGATGGCGTGTTCGGCAGCGAAACCCCCTTCGCTCCCCGCCCCGGCGGCACCGCCGAGGACGATGGTTACCTCGTGACCTTCACCACCGATGTGGGCCGTGATCTCAGCGAGTGCCTCGTGTTCGACGCCGCCGACATCACGACCGGCCCCATCGCCCGTGTGCGCCTCCCCGAGCGCATCAGCTCCGGGACCCACTCCTGCTGGACACCCGAGTCCTCCCTGCCGCCCGACTGACTACCGATCCGCTCGACCAACCGAGTGCCGGTACAACCGCGCTCAGAACCGGCCTGAGGGTGGGAGCAAGGGCACGTCGAGGGCGTCGTACAATCCCGGCTCGGCCGCTCGCAGGAACGGGATGGCATTCACCAGTCGTCCCACCGCCGTGGCGTTGCCACCCGCCGCCCGGTTGCCGCCCTCGTCGGTGGCCTCGACTGTCACTTCAATGTGAGGTTGGCCCTCGATGATGATCCGGTGGGCACCGTCGCCGCCGTCGGGCGGCATCGGCCAGTCGGTGGCGCAGGTCGGGCTGATGCGCGTGACGTGCTCGATGATGATCACCGGCCGACCTCCCACGATGCCCTGCACCTCAAAGCGCAGAGCCCCTTGGGTACCCGCCTCGAAATCGCCCATCACATTGGTGACCATGTGCTCGAGCGGTCGACGTTCGAGGGTCTCGCGGATCTCGTCGAGTTCCATGCCGAGAGCGCGGGCCATGAGCCGCACTTGCCCGCCCCACACCATGGTGGGGATGGTGGGGGCCACCATGGGCGGTTGGTAATCCATTGGCTGGCCCATGCCCACGAGGTAACGCACCGAATTCGGCTGGTCGTAGGAGGAATAATCGAAGATCTCCTGGCAGCGGATCTGGGTGATAGTGGACCCAAGGCCAGCCACGAACAGGGGGAGGATGTCGTTGCCCCAGCCCGGGTCGATGCCCGACACGAACAAGGCCGAACCTCCTTGCTCAGCGGCCTCGATCACCGGATCGCGCACCTCGCTGGGTGCCGAGCGCGGGTCGTAGAGCGCATAGATCGCGGGGGTGACCACCACGGCCCCGGCCCGCAGGGCGCAGGCGACATCGGCCAGCGCGTCGTCGGGCCGGACGTCGCCCGACGCGGCGTAGACCACCGCCCTCGGACCCGCCTCCAGTACCGCCGTTGCGTCGTCGGTCGCCACCACCCCCAGGACCTCATCCATCCCGGCCAGTTCCCCCGCGTCGCGGCCAACCTTCTCGGGGTTGTGCACCACTACCGCGCTGAGCCGAAGTCCCGGGTGAGCCACCACGGCACGAATAGCCGCCCGCCCCACGTTGCCGGTCCCCCATACCACCGTATCGATCATCTATTCGTCCCCTGCTGCCACAAGATCAGTACATCTTTCCACGCCCGGGGGCATACACTCCTTCCGGTGACCACCCTGAACGACTTCACCGCCTCATCTCTCACTGGACAGGAAGTCAACCTCTCCGACTATCGGGGCAAGGCCGTGTTGGTGGTAAACACGGCCTCCACCTGCGGCCTCACCCCGCAGTACGCCGGCCTCGAAAAACTGTACGAGCAGTACGAGGAACAGGGCCTGGTGGTGCTCGGCTTCCCGTGCAACCAGTTCGCTCGTCAAGAAGCCGGCGATGCCGAGGAGATCAAGGAGTTCTGCCAGATCAACTACGGCGTGACGTTCCCCATGTTCGCCAAGATCGAGGTGAACGGATCTGGCACCCACCCCCTGTTCCAGTGGCTGCGCCAGGCCAAGAGCGGCGTGTTCGGTAACCGCATCAAATGGAACTTCACCAAATTTCTCATCGGCCGTGATGGCCATGTGATCAAGCGTTACGCCCCCAACACCCCGCCGGAAAAAATCAAAGACGACATCGAAGCGGCCCTCAAGACGGGGTGAGGCGAAACACCCTCAGCGAGCGGCCCGAACGATCCTCGTACCGGTCATAGATTGGCCACACGTCACGCAGCCTGGCCCACGCCTCCTCCCGTTCATCATCGGTGAGCAAGCGGGCCACCACCGCCACGGAGGTTCCATGACGGGTCACCCGCGCCACGGGATTGGCCAGGAGGTTGGCCGTCCAGGCCGGGTGATGCTCTTTGCCGAAGTTGCTGCCCACCACCAGCCAGGTGCCCCCGGGTTCGCTGGCACAGGCAAGGGGGGCGTCGCGCCCTTCCCCGCTGCGCCGCCCAGTGGTCCTGAGCACCAACGAGTCCACGAACAACTGGCTTGTGAGTATCCGGCCGCCCGTAACTTTGTGCACCGCCCGGTCGAGAGGCGGGAAGATCCGAGGGCCGATCCGAGCAAACGCGGCGCTGCTGGCGATCGGGTGCACCACCCGACGCGCCAGCCATGCCTGCCACCAACGCCAGCGTGACGGCCGGGCGGGCGGTGACCCGGCCGGCGCCAACCGGCCGGCATGGTGCGGCGCCAGATATCCCTCCGCCGCCAACCAGCGCAAGGCCTCCTCGACGGAATCGCGTACCGAAACCCGAGTGAGGTCGAGCAGGGTCTCGGTGTCCGAGTCGTCGGTGGGAACCATCGACACCATGATCTCAGCGCCGTCTCGCGTGAGGGGATAGCGGGAGCAGCCGATGCGATGTGCCACATCGAACAGCGCCCCCAACCCCATCATCAGCCAGTCGGGCACCACCACCCGCCGGCACGCCACGCCCGTGAGTTCGTCGCACAGATCGGCCAAGTCGGTCCAGGTAAGGAAGTCGCCACCGAGCATCAACCGGCGCGGTCCCTGCCCGACCACCACCATCCGGGCCAACGCCTCCGCCAGGTCCTCCACGTGGATCAGAGCCACCCCACTGCGGGGCATCGGCCACACCGCACTCAGGGCTCCCGCGAGGCCCTCCATCATTGAGTCGTGGGTGGGTTGGTGCGAACCCACCACGCCCCCGGGGTACACCGTGGTTACCGGGGCTCCCTCCTCCTGCAATCCCCGGGCGAAACGCTCCACCGACAATTTCGCACGCCCGTAGGCGGTGCGGGGCGAGGCCAGCGCGCTATCGGCGGTGATGACCGACCCGTCCGGCGGGATGAAGACGGCCACCGAAGACACATGGATCACCGGGTCCAGGCCCCGCTCCGCGGCGCCTCCCAGCACCACCTCGCCACCCACCACGTTTTGGGCCGAGCCGTCGGCCCGAGTGCCGGTGACCGCCACGGCCGCCGCCGCATGGATCACGGCGTCGGCGCCGTCGAGCAGACGCGCCACCGCCTGGGCGTCCACCATGTCGCCCTCGATGAGTTCGAGGCGGGTCATGTCCACCCCCAGCGCCCCCAGCACCCTGGCGGCCTTAGCCGGGTTGCGCACCAGGAGTCGAGGGCGATGACCGTGCGCCAGCAGACGCACCACGGTATGTGATCCCACAAAGCCAGTGGCTCCGGTGATGGCCACGGTCATTCCAGTCCGGTCATCCTCAGCCAAAAGACACCCCGTCGAACCGGTCGATCACGGCGAAGTCGCTCACGGGGCGGCGAGTGAGTTTGGTGGCCCGCCTCACCGGATGCCCGAGGAACACCATCGACGCCAGCGCCCAGGTGTCCGGAAGGCGCATTAGCGGGGCGGCCGCCGGTTCGGCCCGGGCCAAGAAGGTGGTCATCACCCCGCCGAGGTTGCGATCACGAGCCGCCAGCAGAATCGAGTGCACGAACGGGTACACCGATGCGCCCCCGGTGAGCGGCACCCGCGCCAGGTCCTTGTCCATCATGGCGATCTGCCCAAGATCGGCGGCCACCACCAACACAACGGGCACCGATTCGATGGCGTCGAGCAGCGGGTTGGGCTGCGGACCGAGCGGCTCGATCTCCGGCGGCGGCCCCACCACCGAGAACGGCGTGGCCCCGGTGATTCCCTCCGCCAGATATTCCGACCACACCGGGCCACACAGGTCCGCCAGCGCCCGCCGCAGCGACGGTTCCTTGATCACCGCCACCCGCCAGGGCTGGCGATTTCCGCCGCTGGGGGCAAACCGCGCCACCTCCAGCAGGGCCGCCACCTCCTCATCGGACACCGGCTCGTCGGTGAACTCACGGACGGAGGGATTGCTGCACAGCGCCTCGGCCAGGTCCATACCCCAAGCGTAGGGGCTGCGCTCTGTCAGGCTGTCAGGCATGCCTGGCGAAGATGTGTTCCCCGACCGTGACATGAGCCATCGCGACAAGGTGGTGTTCATGCTCGAGCGCGAGGGCTGGGCACTCGATGCGGTGCCCACCCGGGCCGATCTGGACCCGCCGTTCCCTCGCTACGCCTACACCATCGGTATCCAGGAGCGGTTCGGATTTCCCGAGCTCTGCGTGGTGGGGCTCTCCCCGGTGGCCTGCCGCGGCCTCTTCGATCTCGTGGTCGACGCCTTGGCGGCCGGCAGCGAGTTGCCCATTGGCGCGTCGTTCATCGGGCTTCTCGACGGAGGCCAACCGTGCGCACTCCTCCCGCTCGACGCCACCGCTAACGCCGCCCTCTTTCCGTCGCTGACCGAGCATCAACAACTCGCCGGCCGCCCCCCCGACAACTTCGACATGGTGCAGCTGGCCTGGCCCGATCGGGCCGGGGTGCTCCCCTTTGAACCGGGCTTCGCATCGGATCTGGTGGCGCACCAACTGCTCTTTGCCGAACCGCCGGGCTAAGGGGGATGCCGGCATCCAAGCGATGTCACCGTCAGTCCAGCGACGCCCAGAACCCGTCCAACACCGCCAACGCCTCCGCCGGGTACTGGTAGGGCCAGAAATGTCCAGCCCCGGTAATGGTGGCGAACTGCGCTCCCAATGCGGCCGCCACCTCCATCGCCAATGTCTCATCACCAAAGGGATCGTCACTGGCGTGCAAAACCAAACCGGGGGCCACCGTGGGCGACCACGGACCCCAATGGTCGTGAAGGTTGGGGGTAGCGGACCGATAGAGATCGAGGATGCAGGCCCCCATGGTGGCGTCGAAGGCCGTGGCCATGGCCAGCGCATCGGCGGCCGGAACGCCCATGAATTCGAACGGGCCGGCTCGCTCACGCGGGGTCTGGGCGTCGGTGTTCTCTACAAACGCCTCGCCATCACCGGGGGTCTGCCAGATCTTGGCGAAGTCGTGCCACTGGTAGCGGGGGTGGATGATGTTGCCCACATCGGCGGCCCAGGAGTGCAGTCGGTCGCCGAAGGCGGTCGCCACCCGGTAGGTGAGGGCGGCCCCCCAGTCGTGACCCACCAGATCGATCGGCCCCTCGAGGGGATCTAACTCGCCCAGCAACCAGTGCACGTAGTCGTCCTTGGTGGCCCCGAAACCGTTGGGACGGGCGCAGTCGAATCCCGGCATCGCCAGAGCGAGCGAGGGCCGAGACGAGCGACTGCGGATGCTGTCCCAGATAGCGGCGGTTTCGGGTACTCCGTGGACAAAAACGATCACGCGCCGAACCTAGTTTCTGCGCTAGAACCCTGCGCAAGCCCACCCATCCCCGCTACTGCGATCGGACCCTGCCATGCCGGAACATCAGCGTCCCCGCCCCCCTCGGCTACTAACCGAGCAGCCCGTGAACGATGGCGGTCGCGTCTGATGTCCGGCGCTCGTCGCGTTTCGGTGATTGGAGATGCGCGTCATTACGTGGGTCCGGAGTTGGCTCGTCACCTCGCCGCCCGGGGCCATGACCTCGTGCTCGGGGATCCCACCCCGGAACTCGTAGCCGAAGTTCACGCCGCCGGCGCGGCGGTGGAAGTAGTACCAAACGTCAGCAACCTGGCGCGGCCCGAGTCCGCCCCGGCCCTGGCGGAAGCGGCCCTGGCCCGCTTCGGTCGGGTGGACTCAGCGGTGGCCTTCGCCGGGCAGATCGTGACGGGTCGGTTCACCAACTCCACCATCGAAGACCTGCGGACCGTTCTCACGGGATGTCTGGAAGGCCCCTACCACTTCCTCAAGGCGATGGTGGACCCGATGATCGAACAGCGCTCCGGGCAAATCCTCCTGATCACCAGTGCCGCCGGAGCCCGCCCCACGCCCGGAGCGCCGTTGTATTCAGCGGCCCGGGCCGGATCCACGATGCTGGCCCGCAACGTGGCGGCCGAGGTGGCGCGTCACGGGGTGCAGGTGAACGCCGTGGGCACGAACTTCATGGATTTCCCGGAGTTCCTGGCCGCCTCGGGGGCCACCGACCCTGAGGTACGAGCCCGCGTGGAGGCCCAGGTGCCGATGGGACGGCTCGGCACGATGGAAGAGTTCGCTGCGTTCTGCATGGCCTTTGTCGATGGGACCAGTGGCTTCACCACCGGCCAGTTCGTGGCGTATGCCGGCGGCTGGGCCTAACCCAGGGCCCGGCCGATCCTGATCCCCAAACCCCTCGTGGGGTTGGCTCCCACCATTAGGTTCGCGTTGAGCGATGGAGGCCGCCGGTATGAACCCGTTACGCATCTTGCCCATGGCCATCGTGATGGTCGCAGGCCCGCAGATGATCACCGCCATCATGCTGGCGACCAGCCAGCGGGCCAAAGCCAACTCCGCGGCGTTCCTGGCGGGGGTGACCGCCGCCACCACCATCGCCATGTCGGTGTTTTACCTGGCGGCCGTCTATGCTCAGAGCTCGAGATCGCCTTTCGCTCTCGGCCAGGCATTCGACATCGCGGTGGTGGTCCTGCTCCTGGTGCTGGCCCTCGTGGTGTACCGGCGACGAAGCCGGTCCGAGCCACCCTCCTGGATGGGTAAGTTGCAGGACGCCAGGCCAGGCTTCTCCTTTCGCATCGGCTTCATCCTCTTCCTAGTGATGCCTACCGATGTCATCACCATGTTCGTGGTGGCCAACGTGCTGGCCAGCCAGGGCGAACCGTGGGTGACCATCTTTTTGTTGGTGGCTGCAACCGTCATGCTTGCGGGCATCCCGCTGTTCATCCTTCTCGCCTTCGGGCATCGAGCTGAGCACGACCTCCCACGCCTGCGTCATTGGACCACCACCCACTCGTGGATCGTGAACGAGGCGATCATCGGCGTCTTCCTGGTGATGTCACTGCGCGACGTGCTCCCCAGCTAAGTGGCGGTGGCGGGTTCGGCGGTAGCCGACGCGCCCGGTTGACTCGCCAATCGCTACTCTGAGGGCGCGCCCTGACCGAAAGGAGTTGGCGTGGCCCGCTTACCAACTCCTGTCGATACCCGACCACCTCAACCCAGGGTCACCTGGGTTCGCCATCCGGCCGATGTTGCCCGCATGGTGGTCGCTGCCATGATCTGGCTGTCCTTCACGGCCATGAGCGTTGCGTACTCGGGTCAAACCCTCGGTCTCTCCGAGGACCTCGTTCAGTTGGTAGCGGCCCTCCCCGATTCGCTGGCCCAACTGGTGGTCGGACTGGTCCAACTGGCGGCGGTGGCGGCCCCGTTGGTGGTGCTGATGCTCGTCCGCCGGGGCCGCTGGCGCGAGTTGGTATTAGCCGCCGGAGCCGCCGCCGCTACGGTCGTCGCCACCGTCTTGACCGCCCCCTTCCGGGCCCCAGCGGTTCCCTCCGAGGTGATCGCCGCCGGCGAGCAACCGTCCTGGGTGACGGGCGCAGCCTTCCCCTCCGGGACCTATCTAGCCGCTGCGGCCGCCGCCGCCACCGTCTTGTCCCCCGACTTGCCCCGCGGTTGGCGACGGCTGATCTGGTCCAGCGTGGCGGTGATCTCCTTCGCCCGGGTGGTCACCGCCCTGGAAACCCCCGTCGGCCTGCTCACCGGCATCGCCGCGGGCGTGTTCATGGGCTCGCTGGTGATGGTGGTGGCCCGGGCACCCCTGCGCTCGCCGCCAGTGGCCGACATCGAAGCCGCCCTCATAGCGGCGGGCGAGCCGGTTATGACGGTGACGCTCACCCCCACCCGTCACCGTCACGGTCCCACCTACGAGGCCACGGGGGCCGACGGCCGCCGACGATTCATCAAGCTCGTAGGACGCGACGAGCGAGACGCCAAGTTACTGATGCGCGCCTGGCGTGCCTTGAGGGTGGCCAGCCCCGCCAACCGAACCGCCGTGGGGGTCTCGGAGACCATCAACAACGAGGCCCTCCACCTGCTCTTCGCCGCTCGCGCTGGCGCGTCGATTCCCCACCCCGTTGCGGTCGCCAGTGCCCCGCAGTACGGGGCGATGCTGGTAATGGACTTCGTGGAGGGCCAAGGCCTCGACACCATCGACAATCCATCCGACGAACTGCTCCGGGGCGCCTTCGATCAACTCAGCATGCTGCACAAGGCTCGGATCACCCACGGCTGGCCCAGCCTGCACCACATCTGGGTCGGACCTGATCAGACGGTGAGCCTCATTGACCTTCGCTGGGCAAGGTTCTCGGCCACCGAAAGTCACCTGGCCCAGGATCTCGCCGGGATGCTCATCGCCGTGGCCGCCGCCCATGGCGTCACTCGCTCCGTGGCAGCGGCGTCAGCCTTCTCACCCCAGCAACTGGGTGTCACCCTCCCGCTCATCCAACCTCTGTCCCTGGATCCCGAGACGCGAGCGGCGGTGCGCGGAACCAAGGACCTGCTCAGCGAACTTCGCACGGAGATACAACGGGTCGCCCAGGTGGACACCTACGAAATGGCGAAACTTGAGCGGCTGAGTTTCCGCAAGCTCATCGTGTTCGTCGCCACCCTGCTGTTGGCCACCGTTCTGTTGACGTTGCTGGGGAACATCAACGAAATCTGGGCGGCCATCAAAGGGGCCAACCCGGCCTATCTCCCCTTCCTCCTAGTCATTCCGCTGCTCGGATACCCCGCCGGGGCGGTCAGCCTCATGGGGGCGGTCCCAAGACCCATCGCTTTCCTTCCCACCACCGAGGTGATGTTTGCCCAGGCTTTCCTGAACCGGTTCACCCCCGCCAACGCCGGCGGGATGGCATTGCGCACCCGGTATCTGCAGCGCAATGGCATTCCGCTGGTCAACTCCGCTTCCAGTGTGGCGATCACCAGTGCCGCGTCGGGGGTGGTGCAAGTGGTCCTGGCGCTCGTCTTCTTCACCTGGGTGGGGAGCTCCAATAGCGCCATCAACGTGTCGTTCCCCGCGGGAATGCTTCTCGCGGTAGTGGCCCTCGTGCTCCTGACCGTGGTGGGAGTTGTCTATGCCACTGCGAAGGGGCGCAAGTTGCTCCGATACCTCCGGGTAAACCTCGCCTCCGCCTTCCGGGATCTACGGACGCTCGCCCACCAGCCTTCCAAGTTGCTGCTGCTCTTCACCGGAGCGCTGGCCGGAAAACTCGCCTCCATCATCACGTTCGCGTTGACGATCGAGGCGTTCGGTACCTCATTGAGTTTTGCGGCCGTGGGGGCCATGTACATCACTGCCACCACGATCGCTTCCGCCGCCCCTACCCCCGGTGGCGTCGGTGCTATCGAAGCCGCCCTCATCGCCGGCCTCGTGGGCTTGGGGGTAGAAGCCGGGGAGGCCGCCGCTATTGTGCTGGTGTTCCGTCTGTTCAGTTATTGGTTGCCCATTCTGCCCTGCTGGTTGTTCCTCGCCCGAGTGCAACGATCAGATCTTGTCTAAGCCGCCGCCGGCACGCCGCTTAATCCGCAGGATTGGCCTTCGTGGCGTTGGTCCGCCAGCGCCGCGAGCCCTAAGTTTTGAAGCCTCGGTTGCCTACAGGAGATCACATGACGAAAGTAGAGGCCAGCACGCAAGAGGGCCGCTCGCGGCGCGTTGAGGTTCCCCGGTCGTCCCACGCTGAGTGGGTGCCGGCGGCCAACCGACGCAATCCGGTTGCTGTGCTCCAGCAGGAAAACTCCACCCGTGTCCCCGAGTTGGTTCCGATCCGCATGCAGCGCATGGCCGATTCCCCATTTTCCTTCTTCCGAGGAGCCGCCCGGGTCATGGCCCTCGATTTACTCGAGACGCCGATCACTGGGCAGAAGGTACAAGTCTGCGGCGATGCGCACCTGACCAACTTCGGGCTCTTCGCCACCCCGGAACGTAAACTCGTATTCGACCTAAACGACTTCGACGAGACACTTCCTGGGCCTTGGGAGTGGGACGTCAAACGGCTCGCAGCGAGCGCGGCCATTGTGGCCAAGTGGCGCGGCTTCCCGCGCTCGGTGGGCCAGGAAGCGGTGCACGCTGGCGTGACGGCCTACCGAACGGGCATGGCTCGCCACGCCCGACAATCATTGGTGGATGTGTTCTACGAGCAACTCGTACCCGAAAACGTGCGAGCCACGGCCTTGGAACAGTTGCGGGAGGTTTCGTTCCAATCCACGATCGCCGCCAGTCGCAAACGAACCTCAGACCGGCTGCTGCGTAAATTAGCGGTCAAGGTAAACGGCTCGTACAGGATCGTCGACAACCCCCCGCTCATCAACCATCTCAACATCCTGACTAACGAACCCGAGGCCCTTCTCGGCCTGTACAACGGGTATCTGTCGTCCCTCCCTCCTGAGCGGGCCGAACTGGTGGCCCGCTACGAGGTGGTGGACTTTGCCCGCAAGGTCGTGGGGGTAGGCAGTGTGGGTACTCGCTGTTTCGTGGCGCTGCTCATCGACCCCACCGGGGCGCCGCTGTTCCTTCAGATCAAACAGGCTGTGAATTCGGTGCTCGCGATCCTTCCCGATGCCCCCACCGTTGAGCACAACGGCAAGCGGGTGACCGACGGGCAGCGCCGCATGCAGGCCGCCAGCGACCTCTTCCTCGGCCACAGCCAAGCGTTGGACTTCCAAACTTACGTTCGCCAACTAGCCGACATGAAGGGGAGCATCGATCCCGCCACGATTCCGGCCGCCGCACTAACCAGTTACATTGCGCGCTGCGGAGAAGTGCTGGCCCGGGCGCACGCCCGCTCGGGAGACCCCGCTGCCATCAGCGGCTATCTGGGGAGGGATTCGGAGGTGTTCGACCGGGCGATTGTGGAGTACGCCGATCGCGTGACCATTCAGAACGAGCTCGACCACGCCGAACTCGTGCAAGCCATTGCGGATGGCAGCGTTCCCGTTGCCGACCTGTAACCGCACTGCAGGCCCCTGGCCTTCGGGGCCTCGGTCGAACTCGGCTGCGGTGCCGAGCTGGCGTTCATCCGGGCCAACTTCCGCGTCGACGCCCTGCTCGGGCCGGGCATCGGTGGTGAGGTCGATGTCACCCCCGACCGGACGGCCCAGCACCAGGTTCCGCACGCTGCCGCCCACCAGGTAAAGGTGGTGGCCGTCGGCCTCGAAGCGCGCCACCAGCGGGCGCCCGCCGCGAGGATCGGGGCCAGCCGCTCGGGGATCACCCGCGACGGCTGCTGGGGGGCGGTCACCGGGTCCGAACCGCCCGGCGCCCTCCGAAGGCGCTGCCGCCGCCCGCCTGGGAGAGGGCGATGCGTAAGTCCTCGGGGTCGCTCGACACCGCGAGGGCGTCCCGCAGTCTCACCAGCCCGTCCCGGACCAGTTCCGAACGGTGGGAGCAGGCCAGGGGGTCATAGGCTGTCGCCTGTGCCGGACCCCGCCGCGCTTGTTGATCTCGGTCGCTATCCGGTGCTGTCTCCCACCGGTGCGGGTGCATCGGTGATCGGGCACCACGCCGCCGAACTGCAGAAGCACGGGGTGTCGATCTTGCCCGGCTTTCTGCGCGACGACGTCCTGGCCGCATTGGTGGAGGAAAGCGACGGCCTGGCGGCGGGGGCCCACCGCCAGGATGTGCAGTCCACTCCGTACCTAGAAGTTCCCGATCCTGAGGCCTGGCCAGCGGACCACCCCCGACGGGCATGGGCCCGGTCGTCGGTGCACACGGTGGCCTACGACCGCTTCTTGGCGGCCACCTCGGGCTTACGGGCGCTGTTCGAGTGGGACGCCCTGCTGGATTTCGTGTCTCGGCTACTCGGACGCGCCCCCCTCTATCGCTACGCCGATCCGTTGGGGGCGATGAACCTCACCGTGATGCACGAGGGCGACACCCTCGGATGGCATTTCGACCAAACAGACTTCGTCGTGTCGCTGGCTCTTCAGTCCAGCGATGGCGGGGGCGAGTTCCAGAACGTGCCTTGTCTGCGCGGGGAAGTAAGTGAGGAAGCCGATGAGCACTACGACACGGTGGGACGAGTGCTGGCGGGCGAGGCCCCGGAGTTGATCACCACCGTCCCGATGGTTCCCGGCACCCTCGTGGTGTTCGAGGGACGGGGGTCCCTGCACCGGGTCACCCCCGTGCAAGGCCCCACAGCACGGTTGGTTGTCTTGTTGGGCTACGACACGAAAGAGGGCACCATGAGTTCGGATGTGCTGAAAGAGATTCGCTATGGACGCCGTCACCCCGGGGGAGTGTCCGGATGATGGAAATCGGTGAATGTTTCGTGGGTTCGGGGGCCGCCGCCGCCCACCTCAACACCGTGCTGGGTCTTCGAGACGGGCCGGTCGGCCAGGCCTGGGCCACCGCCCTGGCCACCCCCACCGCCGGGCACGCCCCGTTTGTGGTGGTACTGCGGCCAGGGTTGCCGGTGGTGCCCTTCACCCTCTTCGTGAACAAGGCCCGCATCGACGGCGACGAGCACGCCCGGCTCACCTGGGGTGCTGCGCAGGCCGGGGTGGCTGCCGGGGTGGCCGATGCGGTCGTCGCCGGCACGATCACCGAGGGGTTGGTGCCATCACTGGTGGTCATCGCGGCGGTGTGGGTCGATCCCCTGGCTCGGGACGCCGAGGTGGTGTTCGCCAACAACCGGGAAGCCACCGCCGGCGCGCTGGCCCTGGGCCGAGCAGGCCTGCCGGAGGCGGCTGACGTGGTGGCCCAGCGCGAGTTGGCCTGGAACCCCTTCTTCCGTCCAGCCTGATGCGCGAACTCGACGATGCGGGGACGCGCTCGGTGGTCGCCGTGCATCGGTTGCAGAGCGCCTACGGCGATTCCGTTACCCGGCGGGCTTGGGATGAGGTGGTAGCCCTCTTCGATGCCGACGCGTCGGTGCACATCGATACCCGCACGCGCCCGGCCTTCACGCTCACTGGTCCCAAGGCGATTGCGACCTTCATCGAGCAGAGCCTGGAGGGGTTTGCCTTTTTTGAGTTTGCCATTCTCAACGCGGTGGTCGAACTTACGGGGGAGGCCACCGCCACCGGGAGGGTGTACATCTGCGAGTTGCGTCACGATCATGCCGGGGAGTGGACCCAGGCCTACGGCCTCTACCGGGATCGATATCGGCGTAGTGACGGCCACTGGCGCATCGCCGACCGTCGGTACACTTCGCTGGCGCGCACCGGTGCGCGCGTCGAGTCCTTCGCGTTCCCGGACCCGCCCCGCTAGCGCGGCGGCGGCGTGGGGGGTTTCCTTCCTTAGCGTTCGAGGGCGGTCTTGAGGCGGGCGAGGGTCTGCTCCATGCCGCGGGCCACCACTTGGGGCCGACGAAGGACGGTCTCGTAGGCAAACTTCTTCCACCCCTCGCTGGGCGCATAACTGCAGGACTCGGTCACCGAGGTGGAGCCATCCCGTTCCACGAACTCGTAGCGCCAGGTCGTGTACCCCTCGGCGAAGAACTCGAACACCTGGTTGGTCACGCACTCGGTTACCTCGGAGGTGGTGGTCCACTTCTTGAGGGTGATGGGGCCCACCTTGGCGATGTTGTCGCCTTCGAACTGGGCACCCAGGGCTGGGCCCGTAGCGGGAGCAACCCAGCGGCCGGCGGTGCACTCGGGGCTCCACTCGCCCATACGGGTGATGTCGGCCACCGCCGAGAACACGTCGGCAGCCGGGCGGCGGATGATGGTGGTCGTGGAGGCGGTGAGCATGGGGAGGTTCTAGCCTCTGGGGGGCAGAGGTCGGTAATAGCCGCTCCGGCTTGGGCAGAGGATCTGTGCCACAGTCGGCCACCATGGATTCCGATCCGTCGACCCGTCCGAGGTTCATCCCCTGCAGTGGTGAGTCCTGGCGCTCCCCATGGGCGATGTACGCCGGTTTACGCGATGGCGATCCGGTGCACCACGCGGAGGAACTCGACTATTGGGTGCTGTCGCGCTTTGCCGATGTATTCGCCGCCGTGCGCGACACCCGCACGTTCTCCTCGGCCGAGGGGCTCACCTTCACCTACGACGAGCGCAACAAAGCGGGCCTCGCCGAAGCCGCCCCGATGGTGATGATGGATCCGCCGGAACACACCGCCTTTCGTCGATTGGTGGGCCAGGGGTTCACTCCCCGGCATGTTCAGGAGATCGAACCGGCGGTGCGGACCTTTGTGGTGGAGCGTCTTGAACGCCTCCGCGCCGCCGGTGGGGGTGATGTGGTGGCCGATCTGTTCAAGCCCATGCCGAGTTTTGTGGTGGCGTATTATCTCGGGGTACCCGAGACCGACTGGGGGCGCTTTGACGCCTGGACTCAAGGCATCGTGGCCGCCAACGCCGCGGGCGACCCCCTGCAGGCGGGGGCGAGCGTGGGGGAGTTGTTCGAATACTTCAGCGACCTGATCAGCCAGAAGCGGGCCCACCCCGGCGAGGACACCATCTCCGCGCTCGTCGCCACCGGGGCGAGGGATGTACCGATCATGCAGGTGCTCGGCTTTGCCTTCACGATGGTGACCGGTGGTAACGACACCACCACCGGGATGCTCAGCACCGGCGCCGAACTCCTCACGCGCCGGCCGGATCAGCGAGCCCGTCTGCTGGCCGATCCGAGCCTGTTGGATACAACCGTGGAGGAGATGCTGCGCCTCGCCGCCCCGGTGCAAGGTCTGGCCCGCACCACCACCTCGGCGGTGACCCTGCACGACGTGACGATCCCGGTGGGTAAAAAGGTGTTGCTCCTCTATGGCTCGGCTAATCGGGATCCCCGTCAGTTCGGGCCCACCGCGGAGGACTTCGACGTAGACCGGCGGATCGGCCCCATGTTGTCCTTTGGCTACGGTGCCCACCACTGTCTGGGGGCGGCCGCCGCTCGGTTGCAGGCCCGCATCGCGTTGGAGGAACTGCTGGTCCGGTGTCCGCGTTTTGCGGTCGACTATGCCGCCGGTTCGTTTGCGGCCGGACACTTCGTGCGGCGCTACGAGACACTGCCGTTCATCGCCGACGCGCTCTAGTACCCCTTCGCCGGGCGAACCGGCTAGGGCAGAGCGTGCGGCCAGTCTTCGCCCCGGAGGGCGGCCTCGGTGCCCCCGTCCATGGTGATCACCGACCCGCAGAAGAAGGAGGCCTCCGATGACAGCAGGTAGACGAGCAGACCCGCCACTTCCCGGGCGTCACCCGCCCGACCGATCGGGATCGGGTAGATCTCGCCGAGGCTCAGGATGAACTCGCGCGAACCCGCCGTCATAGGGGTGTCGATGAACCCGGGGCAGATGGCGTTGAGACGGATGCCCGTACCGATCCACGCTTCGGTGGTGGCGTGGCGGCGCACCCAACGGGCCAGGGCCAGTTTGCTGGCGCCGTAGGCCCCCACTCCGGGGCCAGCCAAGGCGCGGGCGGCGTCTTCGTCGCCCGCCAGACAAGCCTCCACGTGGGCGAGTCGCAACCCCGGCTGGGTGGTGGTGGAGTTGGAACTCACCGCCACCGCGCTGCCCCCGGCAACGAGCAAGGGGCGGAGCCCTTCGAGCGTGGCGATGGCGCCGAAGTAGTTGATGGAGGTGACCAGCGCACCGTCGTCGTGGGTGACCCCCGCCGCCGCCACGAGGCCGTCCAGTGTCCCGCCGCTCTGCTCGGTGATGGCCGCCACCATGGCGGCCCGGCCCACCGCCGAGGCCAGATCGGCGATCACCTCCGCGTCGCGCACGTCCACCCCGATCACGGTGTCGCCCTGGGCCTCCAGCCGGGCCCGCAGCGCCCCTCCGATTCCGCCCGCCGACCCGGTGATGGCGATCGTGCTCATCCCACTGGTTTAGCGCTCGGCTTCGAGGCGGGCGACAACCGGGGCCACCGCCGGCGCCTGGTCAGCTTCGGTCGCCGATCCACATGCTCACAAGGTCGGCCACCTCATCGCGACCGCCGGTCTCGAAGTAGTGCTCACCGGGGACCCATTCCAGGGTCTTGTCCACCGACGCGAGGGCATCGCTGATGGAACGGGCATCGCTGGGGAACACCCCGCGATCGGCCAGCGACTGCACCACCAGGGCGGGGACGGTGATCCGAGCGAGGTGGGGGGCGGCCTGGCACTGCGAGGCTTCGAGGCTCCACATCGCCAGCCAGGAGCGCAGGGTGCTGGTGCCCCCGAGGGTGAACGGGCCGTAGTTGGCGCCGCGAGGGTCGCCGGCGTAGCAACCGGCTAACCGGTCGGAGGGATCGAGGCTGAGGTCGGCGAAGCGCAGGTCGGCCCACGCTCGGTGCACGTTGAAGGTCCGGTCCCAGGCGCCGGCCGCGGCGAGCCGATCAACTTCCGTGTACACCCAGGCGGTGATGCGGTGGTTGCGGGCTTCCTGGGCGCTTCGGTAGCGGGCCACGAAGGCGGCGTCGTAGGGCGCGTCGTGCTGGAACATGTCGAGTGACGGGTCGACCGACAGCGGGTCGGTCTCGTCGGTGACGGATGGATCCATCCAGGTCGACATCACCTCGGCTCGCCCGAGGTGGGCATTCAGCGACACGTAGAGGTCGGCTCCGGGGAGGTTGAGCACCGCATCGGGAAGGGGCAGGCCGATCGCCGGTTCAATCGACGGGCTGATGGTCTGGGAGAGGTAGGTGGCCATGAGGGATCCGCCGCCGCAGTTGCCGAGGATCACCACAGTGTCGATCCCCGCTTCCTCCCGGAGCCAACGCACCCCGGCACCGATGTCGATGAGGGCGTGCTCGAGCAAAAAATACGGCTCGTTGCCGCGGTAGCGGGTGTTCCAACCGAGGAAGCCGATGCCGCGCTCAGCGAGGCGTTCGGCCATGTAGTGCTCGGAGAAGTCGAGGTTGTAGTGGGTGGCGATGCAGGCCACGCGCGGTGCCGGGCCGGTGGGGCGGTAGTAGATGCCCTGGCAGGGATGAGGGCCGTGGCCGGCGAGGGTGCTGGTGGCGGAGGTGAGGGCTACCGATTGGCGTTGAACGGTGGTCATGCGGGCAACAAGGTAGGCCAGATTCGCAATGATGGGTACGGGTGCGCGACCGGCTGGAGCGTGCGAGAATGGGGATGTCCGTCGATCCTCTGGGAGTCCCGATGACCGCCTCCTCTCCTGTGCCCCTTGATGCCACGACGCTGAACAAATCGCTGCGAGCCACCTTTGAGAGCGGACGAACCCGTCCGCTGGCCTGGCGGCAGGCCCAACTGGCCGGGTTGCGGCGCATGATGGAGGAAGCTGCCGAGGAGCTGGTGGAGGCCCTGCACACTGACCTGGGCCGGCCCCGGATGGAGTCGTACGGCGCCGACATTGGTCATACCAAGATTGAGCTTCGCTATCTCGCTAAGCACGTTGGCTCGTGGATGAAACCCACCCGAGTGCGGGTGCCGCTTACCGTTGCTCCCGCGACGGCCCGGATCGTGCCGGAGCCGCTGGGGGTGGTGTTGGTGATCGCGCCGTGGAACTACCCGGTGCAGTTGCTTATCGAGCCGCTGGCCGCCGCGCTGGCGGCGGGCAACTGCGTGGTGGCCAAACCCTCCGAAATGGCCCCGTCCTGCAGTGCCGCCTTGGCTCGCCTCTTGCCGCTCTACCTCGATCCGGAGGCGGTGGTGGTGGTGGAGGGAGGCGTGGAGGACACCACCGCGCTGCTCGCCGAGCGGTGGGATCACATCTTTTTTACCGGCTCCACGGCGGTGGGGCGGGTGGTGGCCGTCGCGGCAGCCCAGTACCTCACGCCCACCGTGTTGGAACTGGGTGGCAAGTCGCCCACCTACGTGCACGCCAGTGCCAACCTCGATGTGGCGGCCCGCCGCATCGCCTGGGGCAAGTTTCTCAACGCCGGTCAAACCTGCATCGCGCCGGACTACGTGCTGGTTGATGAAGAAGTGAAAGACGAACTGGTGACCAAACTGTCGGCCCAGATCACCGAGTTCTACGGCACCGATCCGCAGGCCAGCCACAGTTTCGGGCGCATCGTGAACGAGCGACACCTGCGGCGCTTGGAGGGCCTGCTGGCGGCCGGGGCGGGCACGATCGCCGCCGGTGGTCAGGTGGATGCCGGGGCCGGCTATGTGGCCCCCACCATCACGGTGGAACCGTCTCCCGAAGCTCCGGTAATGCAGGAAGAGATCTTCGGGCCGATCCTTCCCGTGCTCGGGGTGGCGAACTCCCGCGCCGCCACGGCGTTCATCACCGCCCGGCCCAAGCCACTGGCGCTCTACGTGTTTGCGGGCCGGGGCGATGTGATCGACGAGATCATTGGCGCCACGAGTAGCGGGGGGGTGTGTGTGAACCAGACGATCATGCATCTCCTCCCCTCCAACCTGCCCTTCGGCGGGGTGGGCGACAGCGGCATGGGGTCGTATCACGGCCGGGCCGGGTTCGACGTGTTCAGCCACCGCAAGAGCGTCCTGAAAAAGCGCTCCAAACCTGACCTGAAACTGCTCTACCCGCCGTACACGCCCAAGGTGGAGAAGATCGCCCGGCGCATCCTCCGCTAGCGCAGGTTACATAGGAAGCGCTATGTTTCTTCGGTGGCAACCCAGGGGGAGCGGAAAACAGAGACGCGTCAACGCCTGCTCGACGCCGCCGCCGAACTCTTCGCCGAGCGCGGTATCGAGGGGGCATCGGTCGATGCCATTGCCGAGCGGGCCGAGCGCACCTCCGGGGCGGTCTACGACCATTTCGGGGGCAAGGACGGCCTGTTATACGCGCTGCTCGAGGGGTGGGCCGACGACGTCGCGGCCGTGATCACCGCCGAACTGGCGGCGGCCTCCACGCTCGATGATCGGTTGGCGGCGCTCTGGCGCAACGTGGCCCATCCCCCCACCGGGGAGGGTCAGTGGATCCGTCTCGAGCACGAACTGTGGTCGTTTGCGGCGCGCCATGAAGGGGCGCGCGCCCGTTTGCGACAACGCTACGAGGCCGCTTGGGCGGGCATAGATAGCGCCATTGGCGAGTGGGCCCGCGACGAAGGCATGGCGCCGCCATCTCGTCCCCTCGGCTCGGCGGTGATCGGCGTGTTGCTCGGTCTTGAGATGATGCGCCGCCTCGATCCGAATGCCATTGATGATTGCACTGCCGTCGCCACCCTCCGGGGGGCTGTCGGTGCCACGCAGCCGCAAAAGGAGCACGCCCGATGACCATGACCCAGCCCAACATTGAGGGGATCAACCTTCTCGCCGCCACCTGGGGCCGGGGTGAGCCCCATGACCAGTTCGATCGGCTGCGCGCCGAGGCGCCGGTCTATTGGCACCCCGAAGCCGACGACACCGGTTTCTGGGCGCTCACCAAGCACGCTGATGTGCGAGCGGTGAGCCACGACCACCAACGGTTCTCCGCGGAAGTGGGGGGCACGTTCATCCCCACCTCCGATGAGGAGGCATTGGCCCAACTGCGTCTCACGATCCTGAACATGGACCCGCCTCGGCACAACCGCTACCGGCGACTCGTGTCAAAGGGGTTCACGCCTCGCATGATCGGGGCACTGGTGGAGGAGATCGAACGACGCGCCGTGGCGGTGATCGATGATGTGTGCGAGCGCGGTGAGGTGGAGTTCGTCGAGGAAATCGCGGCGCAAATCCCCGTGCAGATGATCTGCGAGATGATCGGCCTGGAGAAGGAGGTGTGGCCTCGCATGTTCGAGATCTCCAACCAACTCATCGGCTCGCGTGATGATCCCGACTTCCAGGAGATTCCGGGCGGGCCCGAGGCTTCGGCGATGGAGATCTACGCGCTCTGCGATGCCGTGGCAGCCGACCGGCGGATCAACCCGCGCGAAGACATCATGACGCTGCTGGTGCAGGCCGAGGTCGACGGTGAGCGCCTCGACGAATTCGATCTGAACATGTTCTTCCTCACGCTGGTGGTGGCAGGCAACGAGACCACCCGCAACCTCATCAACCACTCCATGCTCGCCATCATCGAGAACCCAGATCAGGCGCAGCGCCTCCGCGACGACCCGTCACTGTGGGACACGGCCACCGACGAGATGCTCCGCTGGGGAAGTTCGATCCATAACTTCCGTCGCACCGCCACGGAGGACACCGAAGTACGAGGCGTGCCGATCAAACAGGGCGACAAGGTCGTGTTGTATTACGCGGCGGCCAATCGGGACGAGGATGTGTTCGTGAACCCGCACTCTTTCGATGTGGGCCGCACGCCCAACGATCACCTGGCCTTTGGCGGGGGCGGGGTGCACTACTGCCTTGGGGCCAGCCTGGCCCGCGCCGAGATCCGGGCCACCATGCGCCAGATCGTGGAACGCCTACCCGACCTCGAACTGGTGGGCGAGCCCAACCGCCTTCACTCCGACTTCGTCAACGGCATCAAAACGATGCCGGTCCGTTTTACTCCTACTGCGCCCTCCTGGAAGGACTGACCATGCATACCCAACTGTGCGAAGACCTTGGTATCGAGTTCCCCATCTTTGCCTTCACTCATTGCCGCGACGTGGTGGTGGCGGTGAGCAAGGCGGGCGGTTTCGGTGTGCTCGGCGCCGTTGGGTTTACGCCCGAACAACTGGAGATCGAACTCCAGTGGATCGACGAGCACGTGGGCGACAAGCCCTATGGCGTGGACATCGTGATCCCCGGGAAGTACGAGGGCATGGATGAACTCGATCCGGAGAAGCTCGGCCAGATGCTGCGCGACATGGTGCCCGACAGCCACGTGCAGTTTGCCGATCAGATCCTGGCCGACGCCGGTGTGCCTGATCTTCCCCCCGAGGAAGACGAGCGCATGCGTCTGCTCGGCTGGACCGAGGCGTCGGCGCTGCCGCAGATCGAGGTGGCCCTGGCCCACCCGAAGGTTCGCTTGATCGCCAACGCGCTCGGCACCCCCCCGCCGGAGGTCATCGATCACATCCACGCCGCTGGTCTCAAGGTGGCGGCGCTGTGTGGATCGCCGTATCAGGCCATGAAGCACAAAGACGCGGGCGTCGACATCGTGATCGCGCAAGGCGGCGAGGGTGGCGGACACACCGGCGAGGTGGGATCGATCGTGCTCTGGCCTCAGGTAGTCAAGGCCATCGCTCCCACCCCGATGTTGGCGGCGGGCGGCATCGGTTCCGGGGGCCAGATCGCGGCGGCCCTGGCGCTGGGTGCCCAGGGCGTGTGGGCCGGATCGCTGTGGCTCACGGTGGAAGAGGCCGATCTGCCTCCCGCCCAGAAGCAGCAACTACTCGACGCCGGCTCGCGTGACACCGTGCGCAGCGCGTCCTTCACCGGTAAGCCTTGTCGCATGCTCAAGAGCGACTGGACTGAGGCCTGGGACCGGCCCGACACCCCCGACCCGCTGCCGATGCCGATGCAGTACATGGTGTCGGGCAACTGCGTGGCTCGGGGCCACCGTTACGCCGATAAGGCCCAGGCGGTGCAGTTCAACCCGGTCGGGCAGGTGGTGGGCCAACTCAACTCGGTGGAAAAGACCGCCGCGGTGATCCAACGACTGGTGGAGGAGTACATCGACTCCGTGGACGGTCTCAACGTGCTCCAGGAGGCGTAACCCCAGCCGGAACTGGCCCCCCGCGCGCTACCGTCGAACGATGGCCGTTGCCCCTCCTCGCATTGGTTTGGTCCTCGGGGCCGGCGGCGTGGCCGGCGGCGCGTTCCATGCTGGCGTGCTGGCGGCTCTGGAAGAGGCCACCGGATGGGACCCGCGATCGGCGGCGGTGATCGTAGGTACCTCGGCGGGGGCCATCACCGGAGCGGCACTGCGGGCGGGGTTCAGCGGGGCGGACCTGCTTGCCCAGGCCCAGGACCGACCGCTCTCGGAGGCGGGGGAGGCATTGGCGCAGCGCATCGGTCCGCCAGGATCGCCGCTCCCACTGCGCTCCACGCGCCAGCGCCGGCCCCCGGCGGAGTTGGCCGGCACGCTGGCCCGGGTGCTGCGTCGACCCTGGGCCACGCGACCTTGGTCGCTGTTGGCAACGCTGCTACCCGAAGGGTCGGTGAGCACCGACGTGATCTCGATGGGCATCGGGCGTCTCTACCCGGCGGCCTGGCCCGAATCGCCGCTGTGGATCTGCGCCGTGCGCCAAGCCGATGGGCGTCGCGTGGTGTTGGGACGCGACGGGTCCTGCCCGCCCCTGTCGGCGGCGGTGGCGGCTTCGTGCGCCATCCCGGGCTTCTTCAGCCCGGTGACGATCGACGGCGACCCCTACATCGACGGTGGCGTCCACTCGCCCACCAACGCCGATGTCCTACTCGAGGCCGGGCCGCTCGATCTGGTGATTGTGAGTTCGCCGATGTCCCGTCAGGGTCGGCGCCCCCGATGGGCTGCCGATCAGGCCATGCGCGGCTTCGCGAGTGCGTTGCTCGATACCGAGGCGCGCCGCCTGCGGCGCCGGGGTGTGCCGGTGGTGGGGTTTCAGCCCGGTGCCACCGTGCTGGCGGAGATAGGGCTCAACTCTCTGGATCCATCCCGGCGCTCGGGCATCGCCACGGCCGCCCATGCTGCCGCCCGTCAGCGCTTGGCGGGCGACGATCTGATCGAGCGCACGGCGCCGCTACGCCCGTCCGCCCGGTCCCATGAGCGCTCCTACCGCTGATGTTTACCCACCGGCAGAAGCCGGGGATGGGTTAGGGGTGGCGAGGTCTCGGAGTTCGCGTTTGAGGATCTTGCCGGCGGCGTTGCGGGGGAGCGGGGCGTCCACGATCATCACGATGCTGGGCACCTTGAAGCCGGCCAGTCGCTCCCGTACGTGGTTTTGGAGTTCCTCGGCGCCGAGGGTTTCGCCGGTCCGTGGGTAGATCGCCACGCCTACCTCCTCGCCGAGGCGCTCATGGGGCACGCCGAACACGGCGGCTTCGTGCACCGCAGGGTGCTCATAGATAGCCGCTTCCACCTCGGCGCAAAACACGTTCTCGCCGGCCCGCAGGACCATGTCTTTGGCTCGGTCCTCCACATAGACGAACCCTTCCTCGTCCACGCGACCGAGGTCGCCGCTGCGGAGCCAACCCTGGACAATGGTCTCGGCGGTGGCTTCGGGTTTGTTCCAGTAGCCCCGGATGAGGTGAGGTCCCTTGAACCAGATTTCACCCCGCGCACCGATGGGCAGGTCCCTGCCGTCAGGATCGCGAACGGCCAGGTCCATGATGGGGGTGGCCCGGCCCGTGCTGGTGGGGTGGGTGAGGTAGTCCTGTCCGTTGTTGCCGGGTCCGTAGGCGTTGGTCTCGGTCATGCCGTAGCCGATCGAGGGGCCGCCGCCGCGAAAACTCGACGCCACCCGGCTCACCAGTTTCGGCGGGGCGGGGGCACCACCGCCCCCGATGCTCACGAGGCTGGAGGTGTCTGTTTGGGCAAACCGGGGCGACTCCAGCAGGTCCCAACTTTGGGTGGGCACGCCTACGAAGTTGGTGATCTGCTCTCGCTCGATCAATTCAAGGGCGCGGTCAGCGTCCCACTTATACATGATCACGAGTTTGAGGCCGGCGGAGAAGCACGACAGCAACACGGGAACGCAGCCGGTCACGTGGAACAGCGGCACGATCAGAATGAAGGAGGGGGGCAGGCCCGCAACCTCGGCTTCGGGTCCTCCCTCGCGGCGGACGCGATCCAGCACCGACTTGCAGCCGAAGCCCATGAGCGCCTGCACCACGGCCCGATGGGTGGATACCGCTCCCTTGGGTCGTCCGGTGGTGCCGGAGGTGTAGAGGATGGTGGCGTCGTGGTCGGGGGTGATCACCACCTCCGGCATCGGGGCACCGAGTTGGCGCACATCCTCCCAGCGGTCAGCACCCTCGGGAACGGCGCCGAGTTCGCGCACTACGACAAGGTGCGTGCCGAGGCGGCGGGTGGTGGCATGGGCGCGTTGGGCCCGCTCGATGTCGGCGATGAGCACGCGGGCGCCGCAGTCTTGGAGGGCATAGTCGAGTTCGTCGCTGGTCCACCAGGCGTTGAGCGACACCGAGATGGCCCCGATGGAGGTGATGGCGGCGAAGGCGATAACCCATTCGGGATAGTTCCGCATCCCGATCGCCACCCGGTCGCCGGGAACCACGCCGTAGCGGTCCACCAGCAGGGAGGCCATGGCGTCCACGTGCACCATCACTTCGGGGAAACTCCAACGCTCGTCCTCGTAGACCAAGAAGGTGTCCTCCCCCCGGTCGCGGGCGGTGGCGAACACTTCGCGCAGGCTCGGCGGGGCGTGTTTGAAGGCCTTCACCTCCACCCCGCCTATGTCGATGGTCTCAATCTCGAACCGCTCGCCGGGTCCTGTGACCACCGCAGTGGCTTCCTCGTAGTTCAGCACGTTGCCTTTGCTAGCAGAGCGAACCGGGGGCGATCACTGTGGGGCGGCCAAGGTAGCCATCGCCCCCAACATGGCGAGCAGCTCATCGGAGGGATTTTGGCCCAGGTCGCGGGCTAACGCGATGAGGTTCACCACCAGCCGTTCGCCTTCGCCCCCGCCGGCGTAGGGCCCCCCGGCCAGGTCGAAGGCGGTGTCAAGGGGCGCCATTCCGGCCTGCAGGCGGGGGGTGCTTTCGGCGACCAGCCACTCGAAGTAGCCGCGCTGGTCCACCACACATTGGCGGTCGCCCAGCGGGCCATGGCCGGGAACCACGATGGCTGGTTCGAGCGCCAGGATGCGATCGCAGGCGGCGATCCAGCTCGCGATGGGCCCGGCCCAGGCAATCGGGTGGCCACCGTGACAGACGAGATCGCCGGTGCACACCACCTGGCGATCCAGTATGTGCACGATGACGTCGCCCTGAGTGTGGGCGGGGCCGAGTTCGTATAACTCCACCACGCGATCACCCACCCGCAGGGTGAGCGCGCCGTCGAAGGTAGTGGTGGGGGCGTGATCTCGATGCCGTCGGTCACCAGCCCAGCGTTGGACCAACCTCAGCCGCCATCGGGCTGCAGAGAGGCCCACGTGCTCTCGGCGATTTCGTGGGGGCCGCGCCCGAAGGGGATCATCCCCCGGAACGTAGTCGGACTCGCCAGGCCCTCCGTTCCCATTTGAAACCCGCAGCCCTAGGCTGAGGGCATGATCGCCGCCGCCCCGGAGTCGACGGGTTCGCCCCCGAAGCCGTTGCTGCGGGGCTGGCTGCACCTCGTCTGTTTCTTCTTGGCCGTTCCCGCCGCAGTGGTGGTGGTGGCACTGGCGTCGGGGGTTCGGGGCCGCGTGGCTTCTCTGGTCTACGCGCTGGGGCTCATCGCCCTGTTCGCCGTGAGTGGTTTCTACCACCGGCTCAACTGGACCTCGGCCAAGCAAGCGTTGATGCAAAAGCTCGACCACGGCACCATTTTTGTGATGATTGCCGGGAGTTACACCCCGCTGTGTGTGCTGGTGCTACGAGGATGGATGGCATGGGCGATGCTGGCGTTGGCCTGGACCGGCGCCGCCATTGGCTTCGCCCTGGCCTTCACGGCGGGACGGGCCAGCCGCTGGTTGCGCGGCGTGCTGTATTTCTGCCTCGGATGGGCGGCGGTGGTGGCGATCCCGCAGCTGTGGAACCACCTCAGCGGCGTCGAGATGACCCTGTTGGTGGTGGGAGGCGTCCTGTTCACGCTGGGCAGTGTGTTCCTGTTCACCCGCTGGCCGGATCCCTTTCCGCGGGTGTTTGGCTATCACGAGGTCTGGCACGTGCTGGTGGTGGCGGCGGTGGTCTGCCACTTCGTGGCCATCGCCTTGGTGGTCCACACCCCGGCACCGGCGTAGGAGGGCGATGGAAAAGATCATTTTCCTGCTCTGGGCCGATCTCCAGCCAGCCCTCGGCGACCGGGTGAGGAGTCAACTCCTCGGTGAGGTGGCGCCTCACCTGCTCAGGTTGGGCGCTCGGGGGGTGACGGTGAATGTGCACGACACCCGCGCCGCCGAGGCCCCCAGCCCGGCCCCGCCGCCGGTCGGTGAGGCGGCCCCGGTGGCTCAGGTTTCCGTCTGGCTGGATAGTTACGACAAACGGCCCGGTGTGGACGATGCCCTCGCCACCATCGGGTTGCCGGTATCAGGGCATCTTGTGACCGAGTCGTGCTACGACGACTACGGCACCACTCCCCATGCGGCTCCGCGGGATTGGCCCGACGGGGAACCTTCGCCGGGCGTGTTGACCGTGGCCCTCGTGCACCGCCGCAAGGGGTTGGCCTATGGCGAGTGGATCGACAAATGGCACGGCACGCAGTCGCCCGCCTCCGGTCGGCTTCAGCCCCGTACCCGATACATCCGCAACGAGGTGCACCGCGGGGTTACCTCCGATGCCCCGGCGATCGATGGGATCGTGGAGGAAGGCTGGCCCTCCGCCGCCCACGTGGCGGATCCCATGCTGTTCTTCAACGCCGACGGCGACCCAGCCGTTCTGCAGGCCAACCTGGCGCTGATGATGGTCAACGTGGCGGCTTGTCTGGATCTGGATCGTCTCCGCAGCGTGACGATGAGCGAGCACTTCGTGAAGACCTGATCCGCTTACCCGGGCGGATTAGAACATCGATTCGGCGTACCGATTGAGGCTGTCGATCTTAGTTTGGAGCGGCTCGGCATCCTGGGTCCGGTCGTAGGCCCACCGGAATCCCACGATCACGTCGGTGACCCCCATCTCCTCCAGACGGCTGATGCCATCGGGCGAGTAGGCGTCCATCGAGATCACGTGGATCTCAAAGGGGTCCGATGGGCGTCCCTCCTGGGCGCGAAGTTCGTGGAGACGGGTAATCAGGCCGGGCAAGGCCTCAAGATCCCCGCCCCCGTGGATCCATCCGTCGTTGCGGACCGCTCGCCGTAAGGCCGGCTCCGAATGGCCCCCCACGATGATGGGGATCGGGGTGGAGGGCACCGGGCACTGTTTGATGCGCGGCACGTCGTAGATCTCGCCGTGGAACTCAAACCACTGTCCGGTGAGAAGGCCGCGCATCACCTCGATGCTCTCGTCGGCTCGCTTCCCGCGGCGAACGAAGGGCACGTCGCACACCTCATAATCCTCCGGCCACGGGCTGGTGCCGATGCCGAGGGTGAGCCGGTTGTTGGTGAGCACGGCGGTAGACGCCGCCTGCTTGGCTACCAGCACGGGATGGCGCACGGTGAGTTTGAGCACCGAGATCACGAAACGGATGCGTTCGGTCACCGCTCCCATGGCCGGGATGATGGAGAAGGGCTCGAGGAACGGCTTGTCCTCGATGAAGCCCCGATCGCCATCGGCGGTATAGGGATAGACGGCGTCGGATTCAGCCGGGTAGCAGATGCTGTCGGGGACCAGGAAGCCATGGAAGCCGGCCGCATCGGCGGCCTGAGCCAGCGGGAGGTAGTAGCTCGGATCGGTCATGGCCTCGGCGAAGGTGAACCTCACTGGACCAGTTTCTCCGACAAGGTCCACAGGGCATCCGCCGACTGGCGGTCGAGCGCGTAGCCCCGTACACCTTCACGGGCCGTGGGGTCTTCCGTGATCTGGGCGATGTGGCAGTCCTCTAGGTACACGCCGCCCTGACCGTCGAGGTCGCGCGAGGTGGCGGCGTACACGCTGGTCGCAGCGCCTTGCGGAATGGTTTTCCACGGCATCTCTACCGTGGCATCGGCGAGGTGATCGATGAGGATCTGCAGTGATTCGTTGGTGAGGTGGCGACCCAGTTCGGTTTGGATACCCCCGGGATGGACGGCGAAGGCTCGCACCCCCTGAGAACGGAAACGGTCGTCGATGCCTACCGCGCACAGTGAGTTGGCGGTCTTGGACCGCCCGTAGGCCATCCAGGGGTCGTAGGGAACCTGTTCGAAGGCGGGATCGTCGAGGTCGATGTCGCCGAAGCGGTGGCCGGCCGAACTCAGAAGTACCACCCGGGCCCCGCCGGCGGCGATCAGGGCGGGCATGAGGCGGGTAATGAGCAGGAAATGGCCGAGGTGGTTGGTGCCGAACTGCAACTCGAATCCGTCCACCGTGGTGGCTTTCGGGCACGCCATGATGCCGGCGTTGGCGATGAGCACATCGAGACTCGCATGGTCGTGGAGCAAGTCGTCGGTGAAGGTTCGCACGCTGGCGAGATCGGCGAGGTCCACCCGGCGAAGCTCCAGGTCTGCCGCCGGCACGTGGACGCGCACTTCCTCGACGGCGGCGGCGCCCTTGGCGAGGTCGCGCACCGCCATGATCACCGATGCCCCGGCGGCGACGAGGGCCCGGGTGGTCTCGAGGCCGAGTCCGGTGCTGGCACCGGTGACCAGAATCCGTTGGCCGGTGAGGTCAAGGCCGACGATTACGTCGTCGGTGGTGGAGTGGAAGCCGAAGGTTGTCATGGGGGTCGATGTTGGCACGGATTGGGCAGCGGACCTCTTTGCCTGCTCGGATAGGCCCTCGTGGACGACGCCTTCTCCGACCTATTCGACGCCAATGCCCGCTACGCAGCGCTCGACCACGAGGTGGCCGGCACTGGCACCGCCCGCCGGGGCCTCGCCATCCTCACCTGCATCGACTCCCGGATCGACCCATTGGCGGTGTTCGGGCTCGAGCCGGGAGACGCCAAGATTCTCCGGAACGCCGGTGCCCGAGTGACCGAGGACATGCTGCGCAGCCTGGCGTTGGCGGTGGCAGCCCTCGGGGTCGTTCGCATCGCGGTGGTGCAGCACACTGATTGCAAGATGACCTCCGTCACCGATGCGGAATTGCGTGCCGCGGTGGCCCAAGCCACCGGTCGGGTGATCGAAGGGTTCGAGCCCCTGGCGATTTCTGATCAGCGGCGGGTGCTGGAAGACGACGTAGCCCTCGTACTGGGCAGCCCGTTGATCCCCGACGGAACCGTGGTGGCGGGGTTGGTGTACGACCTGCATTCGGGCCGTCTGGCCCCCGTAGTCCCGCCCGCCGGTTGGTGAGCCGTCGCCCGGATGGCTAACTCAGGCCGAGCATCTTGGTGATTCCGTGGTCACGGCCGGCGGTGTAGCCACCGTCCACGGCGAGGGCATGACCCGTAACGAAGGATGCGTCCGACGACAGCAGGAAGGCGGCGGCGGCGGCAATCTCCTCCGGCTGTCCGTAGCGACGCAGGGCATGTTCGATCCGGTAGCCCTCGGCCACATCCTCCATGCCGGGCAGTTCGAACAGGTCGTGGGTCATCGGGGTCTGGATGAAGCCAGGACAAATGGTGTTGGCCCGGATGCCCGAGGGCCCGTAGTCGATCGCCAGGTTCTTCGTGAGCAACACCACTCCGCCTTTGGCCGCGTTGTAGGCGCTCCCCCCGGCGGTGCCCTCGAGGCCCTCAATGCTGGCAATGGTCACGAGAGACCCGCGCTCGCCCTGCACCGGGTCTTGGCTCAGAAGTTGGGCGATGGCATGTTTCATCACGAAGAAGGTGCCGGTGAGATTGACGCTGATGACGCGATGCCACTCCCCGGCGTCTACCTGATGGGCGGGTCCGCCTCCTGCTACCCCGGCTGCGTTCACCACCCCGTCGAGGCGCCCCCCGTGGGCCACGGCGGCGGCCACGAGGGCCTCGACGGCGGCCTCGTCGGTCACGTCGGTGGCTATGTACGCCCAGCGGGGGCCGAGGTCGCCGGGCCCGGTGCCGAGGTCAGCGCCTACCACGGTGGCGCCGTCAGCCAACAGGCGCTGGGCGGTGGCTAAGCCGATCCCCGATGCCGCCCCGGTGACCACTACGACCTTGTCTGTGACGGTGCTCATAACTGCTCCTTTGTTTTCGGGTAGAACACTGTTTATGCGCTTCGCCTTGTTCTACGAGATTCCGGTTCCTCGCCCGTGGGGCCCGGATTCCGAGCGGCTGGCTTACCAACAGACCATCGAGCAAGCGGTGGCCGGGGAACAATACGGCTGGGACGCGTTTTGGACGGTGGAGCACCACTTCTTGGAGGAGTATTCGCACTGCTCGAATCCGGAGGTGCTCTTCGGGGCCATCGCCGCCCGCACCGAGCGAATGCGGTTGGGCTTCGGTGTGCGCCTGATGCCGAAGCCGTACAACCACCCGATCCGTACGGCGGAGTCGGTGGCGGTGCTCGACCTCATCTCCAATGGCCGCGTCGACATGGGTACGGGCCGCTCGTCTACCCGGGCCGAACTGGAGGGCTTCGGGATCGATCCCGCCGACACGCGGGCCATGTGGCAGGAGGCGATCGGTCACGTCGTGGGCTGTTGGACCAACGACGAGTACGAGTTCGAGGGCGAGCACTGGTCGATGCCGCGCCGCCGGGTGTTGCCCAAGCCCATCCAGTCGCCCCACCCGCCGATCTGGGGGGCCACCAGTTCCGAAGACGGCCATCGGCAAGTGGGCGGCCTCGGCTTGGGCCTGTGTTCCTTCGCGGTGGGCGTGGCCCCTGAAGAGGTGAAGGAAAAGATCGACATCTATCGACAGGCCATCTCCACCTGCACCGCGCCGCTCGGGGCCTACGTGCACAACCAGGCATCCACTTTCACGATGGCGGTGTGCGCCCCCACCACTGCCGAAGCCCGGGCCACGGCCCGCGAGAGTTTTGAGTGGTACCCGAAGGCCGGGGCTCGGCTCATCGCCTCGGTGGCCGATATGCAGGCCGATCGTGGCCAGGATCTCGGTTCTTACGCGTACGCCGCCGACCTGAAGCAGGTGGCTGATGATGGTTCCCTCGACTTCCTGGATCTTGAGTATCTCGAGGGGATCGGCGCCTGTGTGCTGGGTACACCGGATGAGTGCATCGAGACCTGTAAGCGGTACGAGGCGGCGGGGGTCGACCAACTTCTGTGCCTTGTGAACCCCTACAAGATTCCCCACGATGCCGTCATGCAGACGATCCGCATGATGGGCGAGCACGTCATCCCGGCCTTTCGCTGATCCGGCGCGGAGGGTTGTTGGAGCGGCGTGTGGTCATGCCGGCCACCGGCCGCTAAAACTGGGTGTATGTCTGACCCCGCTGTCCTCGTGGAGCGCCACGACCACGTCCTCATCATCACGCTGAACCGACCGGAAAAGCGCAACGCCTTCAATGCGGAGATGCTCTGCTTGCTGGGCGATGCGTGGGACCTCCTCGATGCCGATGACGATCTTCGGGTGGGAGTGATGACCGGCGCGGGCGGCAACTTCTCCGCCGGGGCCGACCTTGATCGACTGGTGGGCGCTCTCATCTCGGGCAAGCCGGCCGAAGACGAGTACGAGGAACGGATCCGTCAGGACTTCACCCTTATTTACAAAGGGTTCCTCAAGGACCACTACGTGAAGAAGCCGATCATCGCGGCAGTGGAGGGCTACTGCTACGCCGGCGGGATGGAAATCCTCCAGGCCTTCGACATCCGCGTGGTAGCGGAGAACGCGCAACTGGCCGTTTCGGAGGTGCAACGGGGCCTGTTCCCCATGTCGGCCAGCACGATCCGGCTACCCCGTCAGATTCCGTACACGGTGGCGATGGACATGCTCATTGTGGGCAACCCGATCACGGGGGCGCGGGCGTATGAAGTAGGGCTCGCGAGTCACCTCACCCCCGGTGGCGGGGCGCTGGCGGTGGCGCAGGAGGTGGCGGAGCGCATCTCCGCCAATGGCCCACTGGCGGTGCGTAACATCAAAGCCTCGGTGACCGCCGCCCTCGAACTCACCGAGGCCGACGCCTTCGCCCGTGAGTTGGAACTGGGCATGGAGGTCATGGCGAGTCAGGACGCTCGGGAGGGACCCCGGGCGTTCATGGAGAAGCGCAAACCCAACTTCACCGGGACCTGAAGCGGTGGACCGGTGGCTAAGGTCATAGCAATCGCCGCTGGCGCCGTGGGCGCTTCGCCGGTTCGTCTGGATGGGTAACAGGAGGTTCACTATGGCCAAGAAGCCGTCCCGCTCCGGCGGTCGTGTCACCCCCAAGGGCACGCAGCCCGCTGGATCCAAGTCCGCCAGCCCACCCCCGGCCCGGCCCACCTTCGGCCCCGTCCGGCTGCCCGCCACTCCCGGCCGTCCGGGAGCCGTTCCCGGCGGTCCCACCCGCTCCGGCCGCCGCGGCAACCGCTAACCCCCACCCGGCGTCGTCGCAGCATCGGGCCCGGCGGCGGCCCGCAACAACGACAGAACGCGTAGGCGGGGGGTAACGGGAGGTTTGGCTCAGCTGCTGCGTCGGCGTGCGTTGCCACTGGCGGGGCGGCCCGGGCGGGCGGCTCCAGCACCAGTGGGTCGTCTACCGGGCTTGGCTTTGCCGCCGGTGCTGGCCGGCTTGGGGCGGGGGGTCCAATCCCCCTCCGACACCGCGCGGGGGCTTTCGCCCTTGCGGTGTCCCTTACCCCGGGTGGGCTTGGGGTTGGTGGAGCTGCTGGGACGAGCCGGACGAGCCGGACGAGCCGGACGGTCCGAACGGTCCGGACGAGCCGGACGGTCCGAACGAGCCGGACGGTCCGAACGAGCCGGACGGGGGCGGTCCTCGGCCCGGGCCCGTTGGCGGCGTGACACACCGTCGAGACCGTCGCCACGGTCCACCGGCGGGGCCGGAGTGGCGGCCAGTACCGCGGCGGCGGTAGCCACGGTCGCCGCCTCGATGGGCTCCCGGCGCCGGAGTTCCCGCTGCATCTTGCGCACGTCTTTTTCCTTTTCGGGGGAGATGAGCGTGATCACCGTTCCCGGCTCGCCAGCCCGGCCGGTGCGACCGGAGCGATGGACGTAGTCCTTGTCGGTGGCGGGCGGGTCGTACTGCAAAACGCAGGCCACCCCGTCCACGTGGATGCCGCGAGCGGCAACGTCGGTGGCCACCAGTACGTGCACATCGCCCTTGCCGAACGCTCGCAACGCCTTCTCGCGCTGGCTCTGGCTGCGGTCACCGTGGATGGCCTCGGAGCGAATACCGGCCTTGTTCAGCTGTTTCGACAGACGCTCGGCACCATGGCGGGTCCGACTGAAGACGATGGCCGGCCAGCATCGCTGCACGATGGCGGTGGCCACCTCGATGCGCTCTCCGTGGGACACGGCCCAGAAGCGATGGGTGACCTCGCCCTGTACCTCGAGCGAAGCCGCCTCGTGATGCACCGGGTTCGTTTGGTAATTGCGGATGAGCACGTCGACATCGCCGTCGAGGGTGGCGGAGAAGAGCATGGTCTGGCGGTTCTTGTTGGTGAGGTCGAGGAGGCGACGGACTTCGGGGAGGAACCCCATGTCGGCCATGCGGTCGGCTTCGTCGATCACCACGATGCTCACGTCGTCGAGGCGCAAAGAGCCGCGCTCGAGAAGGTCTTTGAGGCGACCGGGGGTGGCCACCACTACTTCGACGCCCTTGGCGAGGGCACGCATCTGGCGGTCCATGCCGGCACCGCCGTACACCGCCAGCACCTCGGTTTTGGTGCCCCAGCACAGGGCCATGAGTTGGTCTTGTACCTGCGACGCCAGTTCCCGGGTGGGTACCAGGACGAGTGCCTTGGGGCGGCGGGGGGCCGCCTTTTCAACTCGGGCCAGCAACGGAAGGCCGAAGGCGATGGTCTTACCGGAGCCGGTCGGGGCCTTACCGCACACGTCGCGGCCCGCGAGGGCATCGGGAAGGGTGGCGGCCTGCACCGGGAACGGCTCGGCGATACCGAGGACGTCCAGGCGCTCGCACAGGCGAGCGGGCACGCCGAGTGAGGCAAAGGTGGGGGACATGGGGGGGTTCTCCTGCATCGAGGGGGCAGGGACGCGCGCACACTCGATGGAATAGACCGACGGTGGCCGATCTCGTGTCGAGTGCAGCGATTCGTACGCTGCTGATGGGTGGCAGTCTCAAGCCACAGCTCGACACGGCCCGCCAGCGACTGCTGGCGCCTCATCACTATACCGGTCCCCGCCCCCACCACCACTATCGGTATCCCTCCGGGGGCCGTCACGGGCACTGGGTCTGTTGGCGCCCGGGGTGCCGGGACGAAGTTCTAGGGTCCACCGTCATGGAACCAGCGATGGCCCGCAAGATGTGGCGGACCCTTGAGCCGTACCACGCGATGATCTACTTCGCGCCCGAGGCCACCGCCGCCTACGAGGCGCTCGGCGTGGAGAGACGCGACGGGTACTTCGCTTCCCGAGCAGCTCCGATGGGGGCGGTACCCGCCGAGGTGGTGGTGGCTACGTTCTACAATTTCAACCCGTTGGTGGTGCACGCCGCCATCCCAGCGGTGTGGGCCATCGCCGACCCCGCTCAGCTCATCCAGGCCCGTCTCGCCGCCGCTGACGCCGCTCTCGAACGGGGGCTCGGTGACGCGAGCCAGGACCCAGGCATGGGGCGTGCCGCCGAGTTGGCCCGCCTCGCCGCGCAGGGTTGTACGGCGCCGGGTCGTCCCCTCTATGCGGGCCACGCCAGCTTGCCCTGGCCCGCCTCGCCGCGTCTGGTCCTTTGGCACGCCATCACACTGCTGCGGGAGTTTCGCGGCGACGGCCATATTGCCTGCCTCCTAGAAGCGGGTCTCGATGGGGTGGATGCTCTCGTGCTGCATGCGGCCTCGGGTGATGTGCCGCGGGCAGCCCTCCAAGAGTCGCGCCAGTGGGACGACGCCGCCTGGGACGCCTCGATTGGCCGGCTGGCTGATCGCTCGCTGGTGGATCGCACGGGGGGGTTCACCGAGGCGGGGTTGGCGTTGCGGCAGCACATCGAGGACCACACCGATCGTCTCGCGCTCGCCCCCTGGCTGGTGCTCGGTCAGGAAGGTTGTGACGAGTTGCGTCGCCTTGTGCGGCCGCTGAGTGCTGCGATCGTGGCGAGCGGCACCTTCGGGTTCCGCTAAGCCCACGGGCGGCTCCGGTGGGCCAAGTTGACGGGGCATCCCCTGCTCACCGACCGGGGGGACCCCGGCGGGGATCAGGGTTGGGGGGTACGTTCTTCCATGCCCCACGGTGAGCCGTGGTCGACGAGCAGGTCGAGGAATGGCTGCGCTGGGAAGGCCTCCGGTCCGAGTACCCCCGTCCCCGACCAGGCCCGCGTCGCGAGCAGTTCCAGCGCCACTACCGGGTTGATGGCGGTCTGCCAGACGACGGCTTGGGAATGATCGCGTCGCATGGTCTCTTCGTTGTCGGCCAGATGGTAGAGGTACACCTCCCGGGGACGGCCATCCACACCGGTGCCGGTGACCCAGGTACCCGCGCAGGTACGCCCCCGCATGCGGTCGCCCAGGCCGGCGGGGTCGGGGAGGCAGGCCGCCACGACGTCGCGCGGAGACACATCCATCCCCCGCACTTTTACCGTGGGGGTGCGATCGAGCCCGATCTTGTTGAGCACCTGCAACACCTCGATGAACTCGTCGCCGAGGCCGTACTTGAACGTGACGCGGTCGCAGTCGACCCAGCGCGGGATGAGGAGTACTTCCTCGTGTTCCACGTTCACACATTCAACGGGGCCGATACCCTCGGGGAACACGAACGTCTCGGGCTCGGAGAAGGGCGGGGTGGTGAACCAGCCTCGGTCTTTTTCCCAGATCACTGGAGGGTTCAGACATTCTTCGATGGTGGTCCAGATGGAAAACGTGGGGGCGAAGGCAAAACCATCCACCACGAGGTCGGCGCCGTCTCGGACGCCACATTCGCTGATGGTGCTGAAGAGGGAATCGGCGGCATGACGGGCGAACACATCCGAAAGGCCCGGCTCCACCCCCATGCCCACCAGGGCCAGCAACCCGCGTTCCTCCCACTCTGCCGCCTGCTCGAACTGCTCATCGCCCAACTTCACCCCGGGCTGTTGATGGGGCTGGGAGGGGTGCGGTTTCGACAGCGACATGGCCATGTCGAGGTAGGTGGCGCCTGCATCGAATGCCCCACCAAAGATCGGCATCACGAACCGAGGGTCGGCCGCGTTCAGGACATGGGTGCATCCGTGGGTACGGATACAGGTGGCCACCTCGTCCCGATCCGATGCATCAAGAGCCACGCCGATGAACCGTGGATCACCGGTGGCTTCGGCGGCCGCGCCGGCGCGGGATGCGTCGAGGTCGGCTAGCACCACCTGCTCGAAGAAGGTGCGCCGCCGGGCGATCATGGCGAAGGCCGCCCCAACCCCGCCACTACCCACTACGAGGATCTTCACGTCGCTCTCCTGTCTTGAAGTTGGAACCATGTCGATACCAGGGGAAGCCATGCTCGCCGGAGTGAGTGCAGCGGTATCGCTCGGGGCGGCAACTCAGCAAAGGCCGGGAGACCCTCGCCGTCGATGGCGGCTCCCATACGCTGGCCCATCCATGTATTGAGCGCTACGCCAGAGCCGTTGCAGCCCGTCGCATACCAGAGGCCGCCCTCCTGCCCGCAGTGGGGGAGGCGGTCGAGGGTGAGGGCCACCTGGCCCCCCCAGGCCCGTTCCACTTTGGTGCCGGCCAGCTGCGGATAGACCTCCAGCATGGATTGATAGAGGTAGTCGCGGGCCTCCTCAAGGCCCACGCTACCCAAGCGTTTTCGTCCGCCAAACACCATGCGTCCGGCATCGTCGAGGCGCCAGTACCACAGCAGATTGCGGTCGTTGAAGCACATGCGGCCGGTGGGGAGAACCGCCTGGGCGACCTCGGGAGCGAGTGGCTCGGTGGCGATGATGAACGACCCCATGGGGAGGACGCGGCGACGCAGGGCGGGCACGAGCGCATCGGCGTAGGCGTTGGTGGCCAGGAGCACGTGGCCGGCATCGATCACCCCGCGGGGGGTGGAAACGGTCCAGCGGGTCGCAGCCCGGGTTACCGCTGTGGCCGGAGTGTGGGGGTGCAATGAGGCCCCCGCCGCCTCCGCTAGTCGGGTGAGGCCCGCATGAAAGCGGGCGGGGTGCAGCCCCCCGCTGCGCTCAACCACGAGGCCTGCGGAGAACGCCGCAGAGCCGACCTCGGCACGCAGTGCCTCTCCCCGCACCACACGCGCGGCGGATCCAACCGAGGCCAACTCGGTCGCCAGGGCGTCGAGGCGAGCCGGCGCCCGCTCACCGTGGGACAGGTAGAGCTGGCCGGTGCGTTCGTAGGCGCAGTCGATGGATCCGGCAGCGATCACGTGCTCCACGTGGTCGAAGGCAGCTTCGACGGCAGCATGGAGGCGAAGCCCGAGATCGCCGTAGCGCGCCTTGAGCGACGCCGGCCCGGCCTTGAGATCGGGCAGTACCATCCCACCGTTACGGGTGCTCGCACCCCATCCAAGATCGTGGGCATCGAGAACTGCGACGGATCGGCCTCGATGAGCCAATTCGGTCGCTGCCGAGAGGCCGCAGTAGCCGCCACCAATAATGACGACATCAACCGCGTCCGGCAGCGGCTGTGGCGCTACCGGGTGGGGGGTGGCGGTTTCCTGCCAGAGCACGCCCGGCGCATATCCGGGCGAGAGATGAGTCATCATAGGAAACGATGGTAACTAACTCCTTAAGATATATGGGAATGTAGCGGCGTGAGTGAGGCAAGCCAGCCAGGGCCAACCGAGGTGAAGATCGCCGAGGTCACCGACCCCTCAAACGATGTGATCGTCCTTGATCACGTCGCCAAACGCTTCGCTGATTTCGTGGCCGTGCAGGATGCCTGCTTCGGTATTGAGCGGGGGTCGTTCTTTTCGATGCTCGGCCCCTCGGGCTGCGGCAAGACGACAACTCTTCGCATGATTGCCGGGTTTGAATCGCCAACCTCGGGGAGAATTTTTCTCGATGGAGACGACGTCTCGCGAACCCCGGCATACCGGCGAAACGTCAACACCGTCTTTCAGCAGTACGCGCTGTTTCCCCATATGTCGGTGTTCGACAACGTGGCGTTTGGTCCTCGGAGCCGGAAGGTGCCGAAGCGGGACATAACACAGCAAGTGGGCGAGATGCTGGAAATCGTGCGCATGAACGACTTCGCCACGCGCCGTCCCGCCCAACTCTCTGGTGGCCAGCAGCAGCGAGTGGCCCTAGCCCGCGCCTTGGTGAACAAGCCGTCGGCGCTCTTGCTCGATGAGCCCCTGGCGGCGTTGGACCTCAAACTGCGGCAGGCAATGCAACTCGAATTGAAGCGTATCCAGCGCGATACCGGCGTCACCTTCGTGTTCGTTACTCACGATCAGCAAGAAGCACTGACGATGAGCGATCACATCGCGGTGATGAGCGATGGTTGGGTGGAGCAGATCGGCACCCCGGCCGAGATCTACCATCGGCCGGCGACGCCGTTTGTGGCCGGGTTCATCGGCGAGGCCAATCTGTTGCCGGGCACGGTCGAGCGGGTGGATGGAGGTCTGGCGGCCGTGTCGGTGCCGGGTGGCACCGTCTCGCCGCGCTCGGCGGGCGAAGTGGGTGTCGGCAGCGACGCGTTGGTGATGATCCGCCCGGAGCGGGTCCAGGTGGGGCGCAACCCACCCGTTGAGGGCTCCGATGGAGTGCCCGTGGTGCTGCAAGAAGTGATTTTCCGCGGGGCAACACTGCATGTAGGCCTCGCCGGCAGCGATGGCGCCCCCCTGGTGGCCCACCTCGGCGATGATCACTCGCTCGATGGTCTCGGGCCCGGCGATCACGCCTGGGCTACCTGGCCCCGCTCCGACGCCTATCTTGTACCCAGCGGGAAACCCGCTACCACTGATCCTCACGGAGGAACGCCCACATGACTAACACCCCGATGAACCCGCGCCCCGCGCTTGGGCCGCTGCTCTCGCGCCGAACCTTGCTCGGTCGGATGAGCGCCCTGGCTGCTGCCGGGGTAGTCGGCCCCGGCCTTCTGGCCGCCTGTGGTAGCGACGACAGCGGCGACGCCAACAACGCCGAGGGCTCCTCGAACTCACTCTGGCACGAGAACTGGCCCGCCTACATGGATGAAGAGACGCTCGACCTGTTCCGAAAAGACTCCGGTCTCGACTTCAAATACACCGAGGGATTCAACGACAACAACGAGTATTTCGCCAAGGTGCAGGCGGACCTAGCCGCCAAGAAGTCGATCGGTCCCGACATCATCACGCCCACCTTTTGGCTGGCCGCCCGGCTGATCGACCTGGGCTGGGTGCAGGAGGTCCCCTTCGACAACATCCCGAATGCCGCCAACCTCGTTCCCCAATTGCGCAAGCCGGCCTGGGATCCGGATGGTCGCTTCTCGCTTCCCTACGCCTCGGGTATGACCGGGATCGCCTACAACATTACCGAGACGGGCCGGGAGTTGACGAGCACGGGCGACCTGTTCGATCCGGCGTTCAAGGGACGGGTGGGGATGCTCCTCGAGATGCGCGACACCGTTGGCCTTACGATGCTGCTCACCGGCCAGGACCCCACTAAGGCCACTTTTGAGGGTGCCACCGAGGCCTTTTCCATGATCGAGGACGCCACCTCCAGCGGACAGATACGGGCCTTCACCGGCAACGACTACATGGACGATTTGGCTACCGGTAACTACGCCGCCTGCATCGGGTGGTCTGGCGACGTCTTGCAACTATCGCTTGATAACCCCGATATTCGCTTCGTTATCCCCGACGAGGGGGGGATGCAGTGGAGCGACGTGATGGTCATTCCTTCGGGGTCGAAGAATGCGGCCAACACCGCCGCATGGATGAACTACCTCTACGACCCTGAAAACGCCGCTCGCATCACGAGCTACGTGGGCTACAACACACCGGTGGAGGGGGTTCAGGCCGTCATGGCCGCCGGGGACGAGGCGCAGCAGGCCCTGGCGAAGAGCCAGCTCCTGTTCCCCGACCCCGCCACGCTCGAACGGCTCAATGTATTTGCGAACCTCGACAACGAGGCCGAAGCCGCGTTCGACGAACGTTTCTCGGAAATCACCGGGGCCTAGAGCGCGAATCTGTGGTGAGCCGGAGCGGGGAGGATCGTTCTCGGCGGTCGTCTGGCATCGTGCCGTACGGCCTGCTGTCGCCGGGCGTCTTGTGGCTGCTGCTGTTTTTCCTCGTGCCGCTGGTCACGCTCGGGCGGACCTCCCTATCGGTGAAGACCAGTCGCTTCGACCCCAACGACATCCGGCTCACCTGGGAACTCTCCAACTACACGAACGCCATCGGGGATTACTCCGAGCAGTTCCTCCGGTCCTTCGCCTACGCCGGTATCGCCACGGTGGCCTGCATTCTCATTGGCTACCCCATCGCCTACGTGATCGCCTTTCGTGGTGGTCGGTACCGCAACGTGCTCCTGGGTCTGGTGGTGATTCCATTCTTCACGTCCTTCTTGATCCGCACCCTGGCGTGGGTGAATGTGCTCTCCGATAAGGGGCCGGTGGTGTCGGCGATTGAGTACCTGCAGTTCAGCGGCTTGCTCGAATCACTAGGGATCATGAGCGATGGGCGGCTGTTGTCTACCCACACGGCGGTGATCGGAGGGCTCACCTACAACTTCCTCCCCTTTATGATCCTGCCGATCTATGTGAGCCTGGAGAAGATCGACCTCGGGCTCGCCGATGCCGCCAAGGACCTCTACAACAACGGCTGGCAGGCCTTCCGAAAGGTTGTGCTGCCGTTGTCGTTGCCGGGTTTGTTTGCCGGCAGTCTGCTCACCTTCATCCCGGCGTCCGGCGATTTCATAAACGCCAAGTTTTTAGGGGGGCCGCGTAACACCATGATTGGGTCGGTCATCCAGGATCGCTTCCTCGTGCAGGGAGACCTCCCCACCGCGGCGGCCCTGAGCTTCATGCTGATGATCATCATGACGATAGGCACGCTGATCTACGCCCGGATGCTCGGCACCGACGATCTCATTTGATGAGTACCGGCTCCCAACCCCCTGAGACCGCCCTCGGTCGGGCCGGCCGGTGGGGGCTCACAGCCTTCGCGGCGGCGGGGTTCGTGTATCTTTTCCTGCCCATCGCCGTCATCGTGGCCTATTCGTTCAACAAGCCACGCGGGAAGTTCAACATCATCTGGCAGGAATTCACGCTCGATAACTGGAAGTCTCCCTTCGCTCCCGGTCCCCTCACCGACGCCATGGTGCTCTCGCTCAAGGTGGCCGCTATCTCGGCGGTGGTGGCCACCATCCTGGGGACCCTGATGGCGCTGGCCCTCGTGCGCTACCGGTTCCGAGGCGGAGCGCTCATCGGCTTGCTGCTGGTACTGCCCATCACCACGCCCGAGATCGTGATGGGCTCATCGTTAGCGACCTTGTTCATCAGCCGGGGCGTACAGCGGGGTTTCGTCACAATATTGATCGCCCACGTTCTGTTCTGCACGTCGTTTGTGGCGCTCACGGTCAAGGCCCGTATTCGCGGCTTCGACTGGAACCTGGAGGATGCCGCCATGGATCTCGGGGCGAGTCCGTGGCGCACGTTCAGCCGGGTGACCCTGCCTCTGATCACCCCCGGGATTCTCGCCGCCGGGCTGCTCAGTTTCGCCCTGTCCATCGACGACTTCATCATCACGTTCTTCAACTCAGGCTCCGAGGAGACGTTTCCCCTCCGGATCTTTGGGGCCTCGCGCGCCCAAATTTCTCCCCAGATCAACGTGCTGGCCACCGTCGTGCTGCTCGGCAGCATCACCTTGATGCTGGCCGGGGTGGTCTTCCGGCGCCGGACGGACGGGCACTGAGCAACCCGGGGCTTTCGTTAGCGGACACCCCAGCTGTAGGTCTGTTTTACGAGGCTCATGTAGGTGAAGACCTCGGTTTTGGATACGCCCTGGATGGCTCGGACATGGTCGTTCACCAACGCGAGCAGGTGCTGTTGATCGGTGCACACCACCTCAATGAGAAGGTCGAACCGTCCCGCAGTGATGACTACGTAGGCCACTTCGGCCAGGTGTTCGAGGGCGCTGGCGACTTGGCGTACATCGCCGACCACCGAAATGGCCACCATGGCCTGGATGTCGAACCCAAGGGTGACAGGGTCGGTGACGGCCACCACTTGCATGACCCCGCGTTCGGTTAGCCGTTGTACGCGTTGGCGAACCGCCGCCTGGGAGAGGCCCACCTGCGGAGCGAGTTTGGAATACGGCGCTCGTCCATCAACCTGCAGGAGACGGATGATCGCCTTGTCGGTGTCGTCGAGCTCCGTTGCGGGTTCCGGCATCACACGACGCCGTGGCTGGGGGTGCCGGCGGGTCTTGTGAGGGCTTCGGCCACCACCGCGTTGACTACCTCACCGCCTTCGGTATTGAGACCGTGGGCCAGGGTGTGGTCGGCGCGGCCGGCCTCGGTGATGCCCAGGAGAGCCACCTCCACGAGGTAGGGGAGGGTGGCGTTGGTGAGGGCGTGGGTGGAGGTGATCGGTACGGCGCCGGGCATGTTGCCGACGCAGTAGTGCACCACACCGTGTTCTGTATAGGTGGGGTCGTGGTGGGTGGTCTCGCGCGAAGTCTCCACGCACCCGCCCTGGTCGATGGCCACATCCACGATCACCGCCCCGGGCTTCATCGTTCGCACCATGGACTCGGTGATCACTACCGGGGCGCGGTCCCCCGCCACCAGCACGGCCCCGATCACGAGGTCGGCTTCGGCGATGCATCGCTCCACGGTGCCGCGATTAGAGGCCAGTGTGGTGATGCGCCCCTTATGGATCTGGTCCACGAAGCGCAGGCGGTCGAGGTTCTTGTCGAGGAGGTTCACTTCGGCTTCCATGCCCGCCGCGATCCACGCTGAGTTCCAACCGACGTTGCCCGCCCCGATCACCACGACGCGCGCCGGTTGCACCCCGGGGGCGCCGCCCAGCAGTACGCCGCGTCCGCCCTGGGGGGCTTCGAGGAAGCGGGCCCCCGCTTGGACGGCGAGCCGCCCCGCCACTTCGCTCATGGGAGCGAGGAGCGGAAGCGAGCCGTCGGGCCGCATCACGGTCTCGTAGGCGATGCCGGTGGTACCGGCCGAGCACAGCGCGTCGGCCACCTTCGGATAGGCGGCGAGGTGCAGGTAGGTGAATAGGGTCAGGTCGGGCCGTAGGTGCACGAACTCACTGGCCTGAGGTTCCTTGACCTTCACGACCATGCCGGCGCGGGCCCACACTTCGTCGGCGCTGGCCACCACTTCGGCCCCGGCGGCCCGGTAGACGTCGTCGGGAATGCTGGCGCCCGCCCCGGCCCCGGCCTGCACGAGGACCTGAACGCCGTGGCTGTCCATTTCACGCACGCCGTCGGGAGTGAGGGCGACGCGTCGCTCGTCCGCCTTGATCTCCGTGGGGACGCCCACCGAGAGTTTCATCGATCGAGTTCCTTCCACGCCTCCAGGAGCACTTGGTGCAAGGTGGCGGAGATCAGGTCGAACTCGTCGCCGCCCGCCACCAGCGATGGCGAAAGTTGGATGACGGGGTCTCCCCGGTCGTCGGCCCGACAGATGAGGCCAAGTTCGAGGAGCCGCTTCGACAGGAACCCGCGGATGAGCCACTCGCACTCGGGCTCGGAGAAGTCGTCGCCGTTCTTGGTGAGTTCGATGCCGTAGAAGAAGCCCATGCCCCGTACCTCCCGCACGATGGGCAGGTCGGTGAGGGTGTTGAGGGAGGAGCGGAACTCGCTTTCAAGGCCCTGGACGCGGCCGGGGAGGTCTTCGCGTTCCATGATGTCGAGGTTGGCAAGGGCCACGGCGCAACTCACGGGGTGACCCCCGAAGGTGACGCCATGCAGGAAAGACTCGGCATGGCCCATGAACGGCTCGGCCAAGCGGTCGGAGATCATCACGCCTCCGAGAGGCGCGTAGCCCGAGGTCACCCCCTTGGCGAAGGTGATCATGTCGGGCTGATAGCCGAGTCGACTGGCGCCGAACCAACCCCCGAGTCGTCCGAAAGCGCAGATCACCTCGTCGGATACGAGCAGCACGCCGTGGCGGTCGCAGATCTCTCGTACTCGCTGGAAATAGCCCTCCGGCGGCACCAGGCAGCCACCGGCGTTCTGCACTGGTTCCAGGAAGACCGCCGCCACCGTTTCGGGTCCTTCGGCGATGATCATCGCTTCGATGGCATCGGCCCCTGCGAGTGGATCATCCGGGTTGGCCCGGTGGGCCTCGAGGGTGTTGGGCACGTGACGGGCCTGCCCGCTCAGCATCGGTCGGAACGGATCTTTGATGCCTTCCAGGCCGGTGATTTCCAAGGCGCCCAGGGTGGTGCCGTGGTAGGCCGTCTGGCGACTGATCACCTTCACTCGCTCGGTTTGCCCGATGGCGAGGAAGTACTGGCGAGCGAGTTTCCAGGCCGACTCCACCGCTTCGCCGCCCCCGGTGGTGAAGAAAACGCGGTTGAGGTCGCCGGGGGCCATGGCGGCGAGCCGGGCGGCTAGTTCGACGGCGGTGGGGTGGGCGTAGGTCCAGAGGGGGAAGTAGCCGAGTTTGCCGGCTTGGGCGGCGGCGGCGGCGGCGATCTCGTCGCGACCGTGGCCAACTTGCACCACGAACAGCCCGGCCAGACCATCGACGTAGCGTTTGCCCTGGTCATCCCAGACGTAGGCGCCCTCCCCGCGTTCGATCACCGTGAGGGGGCTGCCGGGTTCGCCCTCGAGTCGGGAGAAGTGGAGCCAAAGGTGGTCGGCCGCCGCTGCCGCCATTTCGTCGCTGGTCATGGTCATGGATTGCCTCCGAAGTGATCAACGGTATCCGTTGCGAAAAGAATTTTTTACTACTACCTCGCCCGTAGTATGGCATAGTGACGCTAGAAACGCTTGCAACGGAGGGTTTGCTCGATGCGTAACGAGAATTTCATTGGTAACCAATGGCGGGCATCCCGCTCCGGTGCCACGGACAACATCGTGAATCCGGCCACTGGCGGGATCATCGGTACCGCTCCGGCCAGCGACGCCGCCGATGTGGACGATGCCGTGCAAGCGGCGGCCGCCGCTTTTCCGGCCTGGGCGGCTCAGACGCCGCGCCAGCGCAGCGAGGCACTCCATGAGTTGGCCCGTCGCATCGGCGACGACATCGAGACCCTCTCGGCGATCGAGTCTGAGAACGTCGGTAAACCGGTGTCGATTATGGAGTTCGAAATGGATCTCACCCTGGACAACTGGAACTTCTTCGCGTCGGCGGGTCGGTTCCTGGAAGGCCGCGCCGCCGGGGAGTACATGGAGGGTTACACCTCGATGTTGCGCCGGGAGCCCTTGGGCGTGGTCGGTTCGATCGCCCCCTGGAACTATCCACTGAACATGGCCACCTGGAAGGTGGCACCGGCGCTGGCGGCCGGGAACACCGTCGTGCTGAAGCCGTCGGAACTCACGCCCTATACGGCATTGCGTCTCGCCGAACTTGCCGCCGATGTGTTGCCCCCCGGTGTATTCAACGTGGTGTGCGGCCAGGGTGAGACCGCTGGCGTGGCGCTGGTGGATCATCCCGAGGTGGCGATGGTGTCTCTCACCGGCTCGGTGGCCGCCGGCCAGGCCGTTGCCCGAGCATCCGCCAACACGCTCAAGCGGGTGCACCTCGAGTTGGGTGGCAAGGCGCCGGTGGTGGTGTTCGACGACGCCGACCCGGCGGCGGTGGCCGCGGGCGTTCGAGCGGCGGGCTACTACAACTCCGGTCAGGACTGCACCGCCGCCTGCCGGGTGATCGCCGGCCCCAAGGTCTACGACGCGCTCGTAGCGGCTCTCTACCAAGAGGTGACCGAGATCCCCTTCGGCGATCCCACCCTGCCCGATACGGAGGTGGGTCCGGTGGTATCGGCTGAGCAATTGGCGAGAGTGACGGCGATGGTGCGCCGGGCCACCGAAGCCGGAGCCGAAGTGCTCACCAGCGCTACTGCTCCTGGTGGTGGGGGCTACTACTACGCCCCCTCCATCGTGGTGGGCCCCGCCCAGGACAGCGAGATCGTCCAGCGCGAGGTATTCGGCCCCGTCGTCACCGTGCAGCGCGCCCCCGACGAAGAAACCCTGCTGGCCTGGGCCAACGGGGTGGACTACGGCCTCGCCGCGTCGGTGTGGACCAGCGATGTTGGTCGAGCGATGCGAATGGCGGCGGGTTTGCGGTTTGGCACCGTATGGGTGAACGACCACATCCCCATTATGAGTGAGATGCCGCATGGCGGCTTCAAACAGTCCGGGTACGGAAAGGACATGAGTATCTACGCGGTAGAGCACTACACCGAACTCAAGCACGTGATGATCAAGCACTAACTCCGCCGCCCCTGACCGGCGTTGGCGGGCGACGCCGGTCAGTCGGGCCGGGGAAAGCCGAGGTCGACGGTGCTGGTGGAGGGGTCGGGCCAACGAGTGGTGATCACTTTGTTGCGGGTATAAAAGCGCACGCCTTCGGCGCCGTACATGTGGCTGTCACCGAAGAGGGAGTCGCGCCAGCCACCGAAACTAAAGGCGGCCACCGGAACCGGGATGGGCACGTTGATGCCCACCATCCCCACCTGAACCTCTTGTTCGAAGTGTCGTGCGGCACCACCGTCTCGGGTGAAGAGCGCCACCCCGTTGCCGTACGGGTTGTCGTTGATGAGGGCCAGGGCTTCGTCATAGGTCGAGGCTCGCACCACGCAGAGCACCGGACCAAAGATCTCGTCTCGGTACACATCCATGTCGGCGGTCACCCGATCGAGCAGTGAGGCACCGAGAAAGAAGCCATCACCCGCCACGGTGGTGGTGCGGCCGTCGACCACGGTGATCGCCCCGGCGGCCGCTCCCTTGTCCATATAGGAAGCCACCCGGTCGCGGTGCTCGGCGGTGATGAGTGGTCCCATCTCCGAGGCGGGGTCAGCGCCTGGACCCACCACCAGTTTGTCCACGCGCAAGCGGATGGCCTCCACGAGGGGGTCGCCCACCTCCCCGACCGCCACGACCACCGATACCGCCATGCAACGCTCGCCGGCGGAGCCGTAGGCGGCGCTTACCGCGGCATCGGCGGCGAGGTTGAGGTCGGCGTCGGGCAGCACCACCATGTGGTTCTTGGCCCCTCCGAGAGCCTGGACCCGCTTGCCGTGCGCGGTACCGGTTTCGTAGATGTGCTTGGCCACCGGGGTGGACCCCACGAAAGAGACCGCCGCGATGTCCGGGTGTACCAAGAGTCGGTTGACGGCTACTTGGTCGCCCTGCACGACGTTGAGCACCCCGGGGGGTAGGCCCGCCTCCAGGAAGATCTCGGCCAAGAGCAGCGATGCCCCCGGGTCGCGTTCGGAAGGCTTGAGGATCACTGCGTTTCCGCACGCGATGGCGTTAGGCAGCATCCACAGCGGCACCATGCAGGGAAAGTTGAACGGCGTGATACAGGCCACCACGCCCACCGGTTGTCGCAACGAGTGCACATCGACGCCGCTGGCGACCTGGGGGGAGAATTCCCCCTTGAGCAGATCCGGAATGCCGCAGGCAAACTCGATGCACTCGAGGCCTCGCTGCACCTCGCCGGCCGCATCCGACAGGGTTTTGCCGTGTTGGGCGGTGATGACAGCCGCCAACTCATCCCCCCGGCGCACCACTGCCTCGCGCACCGAGAACAGCACCTGAGCGCGACGGGCGAGGGGAACGTCCTGCCAGGCTCGCTGGGCCGCTACCGCGATGGCCACGGCGGCGTCTATTTCCTCGGGCGAGGCGAGATCCACCTCACCGGTGCGGTGACCGGTGGCCGGGTCGTAGATGGGTGCTGTGCGTCCGGACGTACCCGGAAGGGATCGGCCGCTAATGAAATGGTGGAGGGTGTTCACAGCGCTCAGCCTACGATCTGATGTGGACTTCGTGACGATGATGGAGCTCGAACCGCAGGGCGGGGATGTGTTTCTGGCCCGCGGTCCCCAGTATCCCTGGGGTGGCCTCTACGGTGGCCAGATCATTGCCCAGGGGCTGCGGGCCGCCGCCGCCACCGTGGCCGAGGCGTACCGGGTGCACTCGTTGCATGCCTATTTCATCCGCCGCGGTGATGCCGATGCGCCCATCCGATTCGAAGTGACGCGCGCGCGCGATGGCCGCTCCTTCTGCACGCGCACCGTGGTGGCCCGCCAGGACGACACGGGGGTGATGCTCACGATGTCGCTGTCATTCCAGGTGGAAGAGACCGGCCACGATGTGCAGATCGCTCGGATGCCTGCGGTGCCGCCGCCGGAAGGGTTGTCGGGGTACTCGTGGAGCCCGATGTTTCTCCGCCGTTTCGCCCAGTTGCGCAACGAGGAAGAGGGGCGCGGCGTGGCATGGCTCAAATTGCAGGACACCATCGGCGATGACCCGGTGCTTCAGGCCTGCGCCTTGGCCTACTTATCGGATGACTTACCCACTGATGCGGTGGTGGCCCTGCACCCAGAACGACCTGCGCCGAGCGAGGGGGATGCCTTCGAGTTGGGCTGGATGTCGGCCAGCCTCGACCACGCGATGTGGTTCCATCGCCCGTCACGGGCGGACGAATGGCACATCCATGACTTCGCGAGCCACGGCTACCTCGCCAGCCGAGGGCTGAGCATCGGTCATGTGCTGAGCCGAGAGGGCATTCACGTGGCCACCATCGCCCAAGAGGTTTTGTTGCGCAAGAGCCCCTAAGGCACCCCTGCGCTAGTCCACGCGCTCGCCGTACATCCAGCCCAGGGGATCGGCGATGAGTTCAAGGCGCTCCCCGTCGGGACCGCGGAAGTAGAGGCTCGTGTCGTCCACCTGGTCGTAGGACACACCGTCGTGATCAAGGCGGGCTTTGGCCTGATGCCAATGCGCCGTCTCGATAGAAATGGCCAGATGGTGCAGGCCACCGAGCACCTCGCGGTATGCCTCAGGGTCAACCCCCGGCAGGTCGAAGAAGGCCAGGGCATTACCCCCGCCGAGGTCGAAGAAGAAATGGGTGGAGCCGGGCCAGTCGCGGTTTTCGAACATGGTGGTGAGCGGGAACCCCAGTACCTCTTGGTAGAAGCGCGTGGTGCGCTCCACATCTCGGCAGATCAGAGCGACATGGTGCACTCCCCGGGCATTGGACGGCGGCCGATCGTCGCGCACGGTGAGGTAGGCGGTCCGAATGCGGTCTCGCTCCTGTTGCAGGCGATGCCGTTCGGCATCGTTTATCGCGGTGGCCTTTGCCGAGTACGAACCCGTCACCGCTTCAGCCCGCCGTCGCGGCCTGCAGAGCGCCGGCGAGCTCGGCGAACTCCGCCCGCTCCGTCTCGTCCAACCCCTCGTAGGCGTGGGCGATGGCCCGGTTGGTGTTCACTTCGGCCTCATCCCACGCGGCCGCTAGGCCGTCCACCTCGGCTAGTTCGGGCCAGCCAAACAACGGGGCCATACCAGGGCTCTTCAGCGACAGGGCCTGCAGCGGGGTGAGACCTGCCGCGATCACCGTGGCGCTATGCAAGCCCCCGCGTAGTTCGCGCAATGCATTCATTTGGTGGACCGCCCGCGCCTTCGGTTCCGCCGGTACCGCCAGGGCCCGCCAGCCCGAGAACACTGCCGTGCCGGCCGGTCGGGCCTCGGTCACAACTTTCCCGGCCAGGTCGCCGAGGCGAGCAACGTCAAGGTCATCGGGCACGTGCTCCTCGGCCCAGCCATGACAGCACGTGGCGAACTCGCCGGCGGCCTGGGCGGGGGGCATGACGGCCCGGCCTTGATCCCACAGGGTGCGCAGGCCGGTGGGTTCGAAGAAGAAGAAGGCGGCACTGACGACGTCGGCATCGACATCACCGAGCACGCCGCCGCGGCCTGCGACATAAAAATCGAGTCCCCCGAAGCCAAGAGCGGCGCCGTGTTGGTAGGTAGAACCCGCCAGCATGAAGTGGCTGCCTATCTGGGTAACGGCGGCGGCCGTGGCGGTGGCGGCGGTGAGGGTATCCATTGGTTTTTCCCCTTCGGCGACTAGGAACGGTCCGTCGGCTACGTGTCTAGCCGTTGGCACGCGCGATGATCTGGTCCTTATTCCTCGGCGGTACCGGAATACCCGCCTGACCAAAACCGGAGGCCCCCGTGGCGACCGTCACTGTCCCTGTTCGTTCTTCCGCGCTGTCGTCGTTCATGCGAGTGGGCCTGGCGGCCTCCGGGGCCTATGTCGGCGCCTCGGTGATTGCCAACGTGGCCAGTCTCAAGATCGGCTTCGTGCTTGGCCGGGGCGTGGACATGGGTACGTTCGTGTACCCGATCACCTTCACGTTGCGGGATGTGATCCACAAGGCACTCGGCAAACGAGCGGCCCGCACCATCGTGTTTACCGGCGCGGGGGTGAATGTGTTCATGGCGCTCTATCTCCAGTTCGCCGCTCGGGTCCCTGCGGACATGAGTTATCCGCTAGGCGCGGAGTTCTCTGCCGTCCTTTCCCCGGCCTGGCGCATCACCGTGGCTTCCATCGTGGCCCAGGTGATCAGTGAACTCACCGACACCGAGGTGTACCACTGGTTTGTTACCAAGGTCACCGCCGGACATCAGTGGGCCCGTGTCGTGGTGAGTAACGGCATCAGCCTACCCATCGATACCGCCCTGTTTTGTGTCCTGGCGTTCGGGGCGATCCCCGGCCTGCGCCAGAACGCCCTCACGTTGCCGTGGGCGGTGGTGTGGGACATCTTTGTGATGAACCTCGGGGTCAAGGCGCTGGTGACGCTGGCCAGCGTGCCGCTGATCTATCTCAGCGGCGACCGCGACTGGAGCACCGACAAGGAAGATGCCTGACCGGCTTCGCAGGTCGTGAAGGCATCCCTCAGCACATCCTGGAACGCGTCACCGTTCATGGTGTCGCCCTCGGGATCGGTGATCTGCTCGTAGGTCAAGTGGTCAACCACCTCTCGGGCGTAGCAGCGCGTCCCGTCCGCCCCGAGCGCGGCGGCCACATCAGCCACGAGGAAGCCCCAGAGGCTGGGGAGGGTGATCGAAGTTTCGGAACGGCCGGTGAGCGCCATGTCCAGGTCTTCGCCAGGATCGCAGGCCTCGATCCCAGGGTGACCGTCAATATTCCGGCGGCGGGCCTCACCGCCGGGCATCGCCTCAACCCACTCGTCGATGGCATCGGCCATCTCTCTCTCGTCGCGCCGCTGATCACCGATGAAGCCGAGACGCACACAGGTGATGCCGTCTCGTTCGAAGGCGGCGAAGTCGTCGCCGTTCCACCCGCGAGCGGCTTCGAAGGCCACTTTGGGGTCAATGCGCTCGGCCAGGATGAAGTACCAGCTGGTGGCACCGAAGGGATCGGTGTCGAAGAGTTCGACATCCTCATCGAATCCGAGGTCGAGGGGCTTTTCGCCCTCGCCGTTGAGATAGCTGGAGGGGTCGAAGATGGCTTCTTCGGTGCGGGGAGGTTCGTTCAAGGCGCTATCGACGGCCGTGTTTCCCCCCTGGTTGAACAGCATCACCACAAAGGGTTGCCCGAGCGCGTACGGGGCCCCCGTCGCGCCCCTCAGGAAGGCGGGCACGTCGGCGGTGGCGGCGCCACTGGTGCTGAGCTCCCGTTCGTATTCCTTCTCGTAGGCGTCGAGTTCATCGGGGGTGAGTTGGGTGGAGCGGTATGCACTCTCCACCCGCATGGCGTCGCCCTCCACCAGGGCCCGGAACACGGTGGCCGCACTGGAGTCTCCGTCGGGGTCGGCTACCTGATCGAGGTCGAAGTGCTGGTCTTGGAGTGCGTGGGTCAGTTCGTGGGCGAGGGTGACTTGGAGGCCCGCAGTCATCGTCGTGCCTCGAACGCTGATCCGTTTGGTGCGGGGGTCGTAGAACGCCAACGAGCCACCGTCGGCCATCTCGTCAAAGGCGGTCACGAGATCCACAGCCCCGGAGGCCACTCCCAGCGCCCGCAGTTCGGCGGCGTACCGATCGAGTGCGTTCCGGTTGTCGTCGCCGTTGGTGGCGGTGGAGAGTTCGGTGTATTCCTCCGCCGTGAGGAAGTCCACGTGCACGGCATGATCGAACATCAAGTCGCGCTCCCCCTCTACGAACTCGGCAATGGATGCCACTCGCGGGTCCCACTCCTTGGGGTGGTCCTCCCCCGGTTTCGTCAGGGTCGTGATCACCACCACCCCAGCGAGGGCGACGGCGGCGATGGTCGCCGCCAGGACCCACCGCCGCGCTCGGGGCGCCCTGGCGTTCCCGAGGGGCGGCGGGGGCAGCGGGGGCGGGGGGAGGTTGGTCATGGGTGATCGGACGCCTCACGCTAGGGCAGCGCGCTAGTGGAGGGGCAGCAGAGCAATGGTGTCGTCGGGATCGATCGCGCCGGCGGTGGGGGCGGTCACCGCGACGTTGGACGCACCGCGGCCGGTGAGGTGGAGCACGATCGCCACTACCGCCGCCAGCAGATTCCCGGCCAGGAAGGCCGCCGCCGCCCCTTCGATGCCGTATTCGGGCACCAAGACGAGAGCCGGTACGAGGATCGCCAGGGACAGGGTGCCGGTGATGGCCACGGTGACCCGATGGCGATGCTGCACCCGTGCCTCGGTGAGGTAGACCGAGGTGATCGCCCACGGGATCGCCGCCGCCACCAGGCGGGGCAACACCTCTGCCGCGGCCGCGTAGTCGTCCCCGTAGAGCACGGTGATGAGGTTGCGGCCCACGGTGGCCGCAATGGTCGCGAACACCATGAGCCCGGTGGCGATGACCAGGGCTAGACGCACCTGACCGCGGAGGTGGGTGCCGTCCCGGTCGCCTTCGGCCAGGAGAGCCTGCCCGATGGCGGTGGGGACGTAGCAGGCGAGGGATGCCACCCCCCAGGCCACGTAAAAACTGGCATTGAGGTCGGCAGTCACGTAGATCAGCACGATGACCGGCATCACAAAGGTGGGGGCCTGGTAGGTGATGGTGGACGCCCAGTTCACCGCCGAGTAGTGCACCATGGCTCTCGTCGTGCCCGGACGCGGGCCCCAGTGGTGGCTGTCACCAGTGATCTTGGGCAACAGGGCCATGCCGATGAAGCCAGACAGGGCGGTGGGGAGGGCGGCGGCCACCAGGAGCCATACCGCTCGATCGTGGATCAGCGGAATGAGCAGCAGGGGAAAACGCACCACCCCCACCAAGATGGCCCGGGCCAGCACGAGACCCCAGCGGCGTTGGGTCATGAGGCGCACGTCGAGGAGGAGCGACAGTGCCGTGCCCACGCACAACACGGTGAATATCGCCGGCCCCGCCAGTCCGTCCCATTGGCGCAGTTCCTGTACCGCCTCCGGGTTCAGCAAGGTGATGTAGGCCACGCCGATCAATGCCGAAGCCGCCGTGGTGGCCAGTGCCCCCCAGGCAAACAGCACGTGGTCGTCTCGACTGCGCCCGGCGGCGTAGCGGGCTACCGCCACCGGCTGGCCCAAGCCGGCGACGAAGGCCACGAAGAGAACCGAGGTGTACAGAGCGGTGGCGTAACCCACATCGGTTTGTTCGTCGGCACGCGCCGCGATGAGCCAGTAGATGGCTCCCGATGCTGCCGTTACCCCGGCGGTGAGTACGAGCGCGATAGAACCAGTGAGTAGGTGACGATGCCCTGAACTCAAGACACGGAGCTGACGCAACATCGACCGGGAGGCTACCGGCCGGTCACGGTGGCTCGGGGGAGGCAACCGGCGCCCCTCGCTCCACCGTGGAGGCATTGGCTTGCGCCGATGTTGACCGGCCGGTCAAGGTTGGGAATGGTTGAGGGAGAAACCCAATGAGTGACAGCGCCATCACGTTCCCGGGGGCCCGGCGGCCCGATAGGCAAACCACGGTGGACAGCCACGGCCTGGCCATCGCCGTGCATGAATGGGGGGATGAGGCCGCCCCGCCGATTCTCCTCGCCCACGGCGGCTTCGACTTTGCGGGAACCTTTTCGGTGTTCGCCCCGATGCTGGCCGACGCCGGGTTTCGGGCGATTTCCTGGGATCATCGGGGTCACGGCGACTCACAGTACGCCGCCCTCTACAACTGGGAGGCGGATCTGCGCGACGCCGCTGCCGTGTTCGACTCCATTTCCTTCGCCCCCATGCCGGTGATCGGGCACTCCAAAGGGGGCAGCCTGATGCTGCAGTTGGCCGATGCCCTTCCCCACCGGGTGAGCCACCTCATCAACCTCGACGGCCTACCGTCGCGCCGCAGTTTTCCTGATGTGTCTGACCACCAGCGCACCAAACTCATGGCCGACGAACTCACGGCCTGGCTCGACCATCGCCGGTCGTTGGCGGATGCCCAACGTAAGCCGGGCACCATTGCCGAACTAGCGGAACGACGGGGTCGCATGAACCCTCGCCTCGATGCGGATTGGCTGCGCTACCTCGTCACCATCGGGGCTCGGGAGCAGGCCGACGGCTGGCGCTGGAAGATCGATCCGACGCTGCGGTTGGGTGGGTTCGGACCCTGGCGGCCCGAGTGGTCCATGATGCGTCTCCCCGACATCGGGGTTCCGGTGCTCGCCGTGCTGGGCACCGAAGTTGACCCGATGGGATGGGGCACCACCGCCGCCGACGTGCTCTCGCACCTTCCTCACGGTGGACGCTTAGTAATGTTGGAGGGCGCTGGTCACTTTCTGCACATCGAAAAGCCGCGCGAGGTAGCCGACATGGTGCTGGAGATTCTCGCATGAACGCTTCGGTGCGTCTCCGTCATAACCGGATCGAACTGGCCCTGCACGAACTGCGCCCGGCGGCCGGTAGGCCTCTCCTGCTTCTGCACGGACTCGCCGAACGGTCACCGAGTGCGGTGCCGTCGCATCTGGCGGCCTGGCCGGGGGCGGTGTGGGCCCTGGATCTAGCCGGCCACGGCGACTCCGACGTGGCCATCGGGGCCGGCTACTTCTGCGAGGCCCTCATGGGCGACGTCGACGTCGCCATCGCCCATCTGGGTGCGGTCACCCTCTACGGCCGCGGCCTCGGGGCCTACGTGGGCCTGTTGGCGGCGGGCGGTCGGGCCGAAGAGGTGCGCGGGGCCATCCTCGCTGATGGCCCTGGCCTGGCCGGGGGCGGACCGAGCCCTGCCTCCCCCGCGGTGCCCACCGCAGTGGGTGCCCCCCCGCCGGGCGGTACGCCCGATCCCTGGGCCCTTTATGAACTCACCCGAGATGTGCGCCCACCGGATTACGCGGCCACCTTCGCTCGCCAGGCCAGCACCCGGAGTGGCCTCGACACGGCCCTGGCCGTAGTGGGGGTCAACCGGCCCCCGTGGCTGGAAGCGGTTGTGCAAGAACCCGGAGTGATCGAGGGGACCCTCCCCGACGCGCTGGTGTTATTCGCTCGCCCCTGACCCTTCGGGCGACCCCGCCGCGCTCAGGTGTCGCGCCAGGCCACGAACTCGGCGAGTTCCGTGAGGGCCGTCCGCGCCTCGGGATCGATCGGAGCGGCCTCAATGGCGGCGATCGCCCGGCCGGTCAGCGCATCGATGGTGGCCTCGCTCTGGTCCCGGGCACCGGTGTCGATTAACACCGCTTGGATCCGGTCCACCGCCTCCGGCGAGAGGTCTTGGTTGCCCACCTCTTGTAGCACCGCTGCCTGTGCCCCCGTCGCCGCCGCCACGGCTAGCGCCAGTAGGGGGGTGGGCTTGCCTTCGCGCAGGTCGTCGCCCACCGGTTTGCCGGTGCGGGCCGCCTCACCGAAGGCGCCGAGCAGATCGTCGCGCAGTTGGAATGCCTCGCCCAACGGGTCGCCGTAGGCGCTCAAGGGCGCTTCAAACTCTTCGAATCGCCCGGCGAGGGCGGCCCCGAGGTGCAGGGGACGCTCGATGGTGTACTTGCCGGACTTATAGCGAGCGATACGACGGGCCGACTCCAAGTCTGTGTCGCCGCGAGCAGTGCCGACAATGTCGAGGTACTGCCCGATGTTGAGTTCCACCCGCAGTTCGTCCCACAGGGTCAGCACCTCCGGACCGCTGCCGCGCAGGAGTTTGTCGGCGTACACGTGAGCGAGGTCGCCGATGAGGATCGCCACCCCCTCTCCGAAGCGGCGAGGCTCGCCCCGCCACGCCGAGTCCAGGTGCCGATCGACGAAATCGAGGTGGGCGGTGCGAGCGCCGCGGCGGGTGGCGGAACCGTCCATCACATCATCGTGGACGAGAGCGAAGGCCTGGAGCATCTCGAAGGCGGCCCCGGCATCAATCACCCGGTCATCGTCGGCATCGCCCCCGACGGCCCGGAATCCCCAGTAACAAAAGGCGGGCCGAAGGCGCTTGCCGCCATTACGAACGAGAGCGTGGAGGGAATTGAGAGGATCGATCAATTCCGGGCTGAGGGCGCCCCAGCGGAGGCACTCGGCCGCCAGGAGCGCAGCGATGCGGTCCTCCACCCGATCGGCCACCGTGAGGAGGCCCAAGGGAACGGGGACAGGGGGGTGAACCATGGTGAGCCGCATCGTAGAAGGGCACGGTGATCCACGTCGGTTTGGTCGCACCCCTCGGCCTGCGGCGGGACGGCCTTAGCCCTCGGGGGTGGACTCGGGCTCGAGTTCGGCGACGATCTGGGTGACCTCCACCTGGGCGGCGGTGATTCGATCGCGACAGATACGGAGTAACTCGGCGGCTCGTTTCACTCGGGTGGCCAGCACGTCCACGTCGACGGTGTCGTCCTCGATTTCGGTGAGAATCGTTTCGAGTTCGCCAAGGGCCTCGGCGTAACCGATCTCGTCGGGGGTGGGGGCATCAGCCATTGGTTGACACCGTAGAGGTTTCCGTCACCGTGGAACGCACCGTTCCTCCTGCCAGCACCGTCACGAGCGCGTCGCCGGCACCTACCTCGCGGGGGTGGCGCACCACCTGGCCATCGGCGGTGCGAGTGATGGACCAGCCCCGCGCCAGGGCGCGTTCGGGATCGAGGGCACGAACGCGCGCTTCGATACTCTGGAGCACGCGGTCGGCTTCGGTGGTTACTCGGGGGGCCCGGTGGGTGAGGCGGCGCTGGCGGGTGCCCACGGTGACCTCCGCCGCCCGGAGGTGGGAGCGCGCCCCGCCCGCGACCCGCTCCCGATAGTTGGCGAGGCCCCGGTCGGCGGTTTCGAGCGCCAGGCGGCCCACCCGGTGAAGATCGCTGGCGTGGCGGTCGAGTTGCTGGTCATGGTGGGCCACCGTGCGGGTGGCCTGTCCGGCAATGGCCCTCCAGGCGCTCGCGAGGGCATCGGTCACCTCCTGTACCCGGGCCACCAGCAGTCCGGCGCAGGCGGTGGGGGTCTTGGCGGGGGTGTGGCCAACGTCGTCGGCGATCGACGAGTCGGTTTCGTGACCGATTCCGGTGAACACGGGAACCGGCGCCGCTGCGATGGCGCGTGCCACCGCTTCGTCGTCGAAGGCCGCCAAGTCGGTGCGGGCTCCGCCGCCGCGCACCAGCGCGATCACATCGGGGCGGTGGGTGCCCAGCATCCGAAGCGCCGACGCAATCGACCGGGGAGCGTCCATGCCTTGCACCCGAGTGTCGGCCTGCAGCACCTTGAAGGCGAAGCCACTGCGACGGAGTTCATCGAGAAAGTCGGCCTCGGCGGCGCTGCCCACGCTGGTGATCAATCCGATGCGCAGGGGGGCCAGGGGGACGGGAAGCAGGCCGTTGGCCTGCAGGAGGCCTTCCCCTTCGAGGCGATGCAGGAGTTCGGCTCGGGCCAGTTCCAACTGACCCAGCGTGTACGCCGGATCGATGGCGGTCATCTGGAGTTGGAGTTGTCCGCGCGGGGCGTACCAGCGCAGCCGACCCCGGATGCGCACGTCGGTGCCGGCAGTCATGCGAACGGTGTCGCCGGCCCCGGTAAGGGTGGCGTTCACCGCCGGCTTTTGGCGCGCGTGCAGCATGACTGAGATGGAGGCTCCGGATCCCATCGCCGCGCCCGGGGCGGCTGGGTCGGTGAGGGTGAGGTAGACGTGACCTGACTGCGGGCGCGAGAGATCTCGGATCTCGCCTCGAACCCACACCTCGTCGCTGAAGGTGGAGCGCAACGCTTGGTCGATGGCTACGGCGAGGTCGGAGACCGACCAGGTGACCTCGGCCGGGCTGCCCACGTTGGGATCTTCGAACAACGACATGAGGCCTTACGGTAGGCGAGGCGGGGGCGAGATCAAGGCTGAACTGGCCGCAGTGGCAGTCTCCGACCAAACTCCACCCCGTCCTACTCCGTTCTGCTCAAGGAGGGCTCCCATGCCCGAAGCTGTCATTGTCGCCACCGCCCGCACCCCCATTGGCCGGGCCAACAAGGGGAGCATGACTGAATGCCGCCCCGACGATCTGGCGGGCTTCATCATCAAGTCCGTTCTGGAGAAGGTTCCATCGCTCGATCCGCAGACGGTTGAAGACGTCATTCTCGGTTGCGGTCAGCCCGGTGGCGAGGCGGGCTACAACATCGGGCGGGTGGCGGCGCTGCTCGCTGGTCTCCCTGACGTACCGGGGGTAACGGTGAACCGGTACTGCTCGTCCTCGCTCCAGACCATTCGGATGGCCGCCCACGCCATCAAGGCCGGCGAGGGCGACGTGTTCGTCGCCGCCGGCGTGGAGACGGTGAGCCGCTACCTGCACGGGGCGTCCGACACCGGCCCGCACAACGTCCTCTTCGCCGACGCCGAGGCCACCACCGCCGAGCGCACCGGGGGTGCCCCCTCTTGGGCGCCGCCGGTTGGTCTTCCCGACATCTACATCGCCATGGGTCAGACCGCCGAGAACGTGGTCCTCTCTGAAGGCGTGACCCGTGAGGAGATGGACGAGTGGGGGGCCCGCTCGCAGCAGCGAGCCGTCGCCGCCCAGGAACGGGGCTTCTTCGACCGAGAGATCACGCCGGTCACGCTCGCTGACGGCACTGTGGTGAGTAAGGACGACGGCCCTCGCGCCGGTACCACCGCCGAGAAACTGGCCGAACTCAAGCCGGTGTTCCGCCCCGATGGCCAGGTCACCGCCGGCAATGCCTGCCCACTGAACGACGGCGCCGCCGCCGTGGTTGTGATGAGCGACACCCGGGCCGCAGCCCTCGGGCTCACTCCGCTCGCCCGTATCGTGTCGTCCGGGGTCACCGGATTGAACCCCGAGATCATGGGCATGGGTCCGGTGGCGGCTATCCGCCAGGCCCTCGGCCGGGCCGGGCTCACCATCGAAGACATCGACCTCGTGGAGATCAATGAAGCCTTCGCGGCCCAGGTGATCCCTTCGATGAAGCATCTCAACATCGACCCGGAGAAGCTGAACGTGAACGGTGGGGCCATCGCCCTGGGTCACCCCTTCGGCATGACCGGAGCGCGCATCATGACCACGCTGATCAACGGCCTTGACGATACTGGCGGCCGCTACGGCCTCGAGTCCATGTGTGTCGGTGGAGGCCAGGGTATGGCCATGGTGATCGAGCGTCTGTCGTAGCCACCGGGGGATTCTCTCGGCGGATCGGTCTGATCCGCCGGGGCCGCGGCGGAGATTGTCGGTTGGTTCATCGCCTCGTTTAGCGTCGCCGTGTGCTGGCTGTAGCGAACCCCGATGCGGACCTCGAAGGGACGCTGCGAGACTGGCGGCGGTTTCGGCGCCAGAAGCGCACCGCCGACATCCATTGGATCGATGCCCTCTATCAGGCGTACACCACCGCCATCGTAGGCCTGGTGATCGTGCTGTTCGCCTCCGGGGCGGTGGGCGACGATCCCTTGAGCGCTTCGCAGACCGCCGGGTTGCTCGCCCACGGCCCGGGCTGGTTGGGCGGGCTGGCGGCGTTTGCGATTGCGCTCGGGCTGCGCTCGGGCAGCCGGGGGGGACCGCTGGCCCTGGAGCGCACCGAGGTCCGTCATGTGCTGCTCGCTCCGGTGGACCGCACCACCGCACTGCGGGCCCCGGCCGTCCGGCAACTCCGCTTCGTGACGTTCGTGGGGATCGTGGTGGGAGCCATCGCCGGCAACTTGGCCACCAATCGGCTCGACGGCGGGCGGGTGGCGTGGATCGCCACGGGTGCCTTGGCCGGCCTTGTCCTGGTCGCGCTGTGCGTTGGCAGTGCGCTACTGGCGGGCGGTACCCGCCTGCCGCGCGGGGTCGCCTCGCTGGTGGGGGTGGTGCTCATCGGCCTGGTCATCGCCGATGGCACCGGCGTGATCGGCTTCAGCGCCACCTCTACCTTTGGCGACTTGGTGCTGTGGCCCTTACGGGTGGATCTCGCCGGCCTGGTCCCGGTAGTGGTGGCCGGGGTGGCGCTGTTGGTAGGAATGCGCCTCCTCGGTCGGCTATCGCTCGAGGCAGCCGAGCGGCGGTCCACGCTGGTGGGCCAGCTTCGCTTCGCCGCCACCCTGCAGGATGTGCGCACCGTGATCGTGTTGCGGCGTCAACTCGCCATGGAGTTGCCCCGGCTGCGACCTTGGGTTGGACTCGCCGTGAACGGTACCGGACGGTGGCCGGTCTTCGTTCGGGGGCTCCGGGGGCTGATGCGCTGGCCGGCCGCCCGGGTGGCTCGGCTGGTGCTGCTGGCGGCGGTGATCGGGCTGTGCCTGCGGGGGATCTGGTCGGGCACGACGCCGCTGGTCATCGTGGCGGGCATGGCGCTGTTCATCGCCGGTCTTGATTCGGTGGAGCCGCTGGCTCAGGAGGTGGACCATCCCAGCCGCCGGGATGCCACGCCCCTGGAAGCGGGCGAAATCCATCTCCGTCACGTCCCCGTGGCGGTTCTCACCCAGTTGGCGGTGGCGGCCATCGCGCTGGCGGTCGCCATGGTTCCCGGTCGGGCGCAGTTGCCCCTCGAAGCGGGGGCGGTGGCCTTCGTGCCGTTGGCCCTCGGTGGCCTCGGCGGCGCGCTCGTGAGTGTGTTGGCCTCGGCCCCCAGCGTGGGCGGAAACTGGTCACTGGCCCCGCCCGAAGCGCAGGGGATGCGGTTGGCCTTCCGCACGGTGTGGCCGCCCGCGATCGCCATTCTCGGCGTCACCCCGGTGTTCTTCGCTCACCGGGCGCAAGAGCAGGGACTGGCGCCGATCACCGGTGGTGTCCGTATCGTTCCCCTCGTGATATTGGTGTTCGGTCTCATCTGTGGGTGGGTGCGGGTGCGTGCAGACATCGGAACCTGGTGGCGTTCCCAGATGGAGATGGCTCATGCCAAGCCCTGATCCCACCCCCGCGCTCCTGGTGGCTGAGCAGGCCAGCAAAACATACGCCGACCTGGTGGCCTTGGCGCCTCTCGACCTGCAGATCTCGGCGGGAACGTTGGTGGCTCTGGTGGGCCACAACGGCAGCGGAAAGTCCACGTTTCTGAGGCTCGCCTCGGGCCTGTTGGAACTGACCGACGGTGAAATCACCATCAATGGCGCCCCGGCGGGCAGTTCCGACGCCCGGGCCGCCCTGAGTTTCCTGCCCGATGAGCCGGTGCTCTACGACGACCTTTCGGTGCAAGAGCATCTGGCCTATGTGTCCGCCTTACACGGAGTGCACGCCACCCGCGACGACTTCAACGAACTGGTGGAGCGGGTGGGCCTCGCGGCGCGGGCCGACGACCTCCCGGCTCGCTTTAGTCGTGGCCTGCGCCAGAAGACGTCTATTGCCTTGGCCTTGGTGCGGCCGTTCGATCTCCTGATGGTGGATGAGCCCTTCGTGGGTCTGGATGCTCCTGGTAAGGATGCCCTTCTTGGCATCTTCGACGAGTTACATGGTCATGGCCGGGCCATCGTGGTGGCGACCCACGATGCCGGTTTTGTGGAGCGGGTGGGACGGTGCATTGCGCTGCGCGATGGAGAGGTTGTGCATGACGGTCCGGCCACCCCGGCCGAGGTCCTCCGTTTGGTCGGGTCGTGAGGTCATCGGAACGGGCCGCCGCGCCCCGTTGCTAGTCCGTCGCGGTGACAAACGGCGAGAGGGCGTCCACCATCTGGCGGGATATCGGGTCGAAGTGGGCGGAGACGTCGAAGACCGCTGGGTCCATGTTGCGGGTGCCGCGTCGCACGATGGCCTTATGGGCATCGATGGTGATCTCGGCGATGCATCGGGGGAGACAGGCGGAGGCGAAGACCAACTCGGTGATGAAGGAAGACAGGGGTGATGTGCCCTGGAGGCGTGCGGGAAGCGGCATGCCCCAGGGGTTGACCGACCAGGCCCAGTCCTCGATCACGTAGAGGCCCCCGGGTCGGAGGTGGGGAAAGAGGCGGTTGAAGCTCGCTTTGGTTTCGGCGAGCAGGTGAGAGGCGTCGTCGATGATGAGGTCGATCGGATGGCCGTCAAACTCGCGTTGGACGATGGTGTCGAGCGCCACCACATCGGACTGGTTCACGCCATAGATGGGCACGATCACCTCCTCGAGCGAGTGGGTTCTGATGAACTTGTCTAGCGGCCGACACGAATCCCGTAGTTCGATGGCGACGAGTTTTTCCGGTTTGGCGAGTTGGGCCAGGAGCGCGGTACTGCCGCCTTTGTAGATCCCCAACTCGAGAATAAATCGCGGCTGGATGGCCTCGATCATCGCTACGTAGTGCTCCACTTGGGACCGAGGTTTGATCAGGAACATTTGGCCCGGGGATTGGGCGGCATTCGTTTCCGGAGTGAGGATGAAAGTCGAGAGATAACTCACTCCATCGAGGGTGAACTCATTGTCGCTCGACCAGTCCAAATGGTGTTCCATGCGGCCCACTTTCCCGTTCGCCGACTGGGCTCGAAACTAGCAGCACGACGGTGGCGGCCGGCTCGGCCGTTGGCTACTGGGTGCCGTAGACCGGCGTGGGCTCGGGAGCCTCGGCGATCAGACCATCAATGACCTCTCCCAACTCGGCGGCCTCCCATCGGTCGCCTTTGTCCGCGGCGGGGCCGTGCTGCCAGCCGGTGGCGAGGCCCACGTGGCCACCTTCTACTTCGAACATGCGGCCGGTGATGTGGGCGGATCGGGGAGAGGCCAGCCAGGCCACCAGAGGCGACACGTTTTCCGGAGCCATGGCGTCGAAGGCATCGGGCTGATCAGGGGTAGCCATCATCTCGGTGAACACTCCCTCGGTCATCCGGGTGCGGGCGGCGGGGCACAGGGCGTTGGCGGTCACCCCGTAGCGGCCCAGTTCGGCGGCTTGCACCAGGGTGAGGGTGGCGATCCCGGCCTTGGCGGCGGAGTAGGCGGCTTGACCAACCGATCCGAGGATGCCTGCACCGGAACTGGTGTTGATGATCCGAGCATCGACGGGCGTGCCCGCCTTGGCTTGGTCGCGCCAGTGGGCGGCGGCGTGGCGGGCCACCGCGAAGTGGCCCTTGAGGTGCACGCGCACCACCGCGTCCCATTCGTCTTCGGCGGCGTTGGCGAACATACGGTCGCGCACGAAACCGGCGTTGTTGACCACCACGTCGAGCCCGCCGAAGGCCGCGATGGCGGCGGCAATCATGCGGCCGGCTCCGTCGAAGTTGGCTACGTCATCACCGTTGGCGACAGCCTCGCCGCCTTCGGCACGGATCTCGTCCACCACCTCTCCAGCCGGCCCGGTGCCGCCGCCGGACCCATCGAGTTCGCAGCCGAGATCGTTCACCACCACCCGTGCGCCTTGGCGGGCTAGTTCCAGGGCGTGGGCTCGGCCCAGTCCGCGGCCGGAACCGGTCACGATTACGATGCGTCCATCACAGAGGCCAGGCATGGGCTTCAGCATGGCAGGATCTGGCCATCCATCAGAAAACGGGTTCGTGGCTCGCGCCCGCCTCCGATACGAGTGTGAGCGGGCCCCGAACCCAGGAATCGAGTTGCCTTGCGCTACGGGATCACGATGTTCGCCACCGATGTGAGTATGGATGTGGTGGCCTTGGCCCGGGAGGCCGAGGGGCGCGGGTTGCACTCTCTTTGGCTGCCGGAGCACACCCACATCCCCACCAGTCGTCGTACGCCCCCGCCCACCGGCGACGCCGAACTGGGCGCGGAGTACAAACGCTGCCTGGATCCGTTGGTGGCGCTGGCCGCCGCCGCCTCGGTCACCACCACTCTGCGGCTCGGCACCGGAATCCTGCTGGCCGCCCAGCGCGAACCGATCGTCACCGCCAAGGCCGTGGCCACGCTCGACCATCTGAGCCACGGTCGAGCAGCCCTGGGTGTTGGTTTCGGATGGAACGAGGACGAACTGGCGCACCACGGCGTGTCGATGTCCGATCGCCGGGCCGTGGCGCGCGAGACGATCCTGGCGATGCAGGCGCTCTGGGCCGATGAGGCGGCGAGCTTCGAGGGGCAGCACGTGCGCTTCGATCCGAGTTGGGCGTGGCCGAAGCCAGTGCAGACCGGGGCGAACGGGCGCCCTCGGGTGCCGGTGCTCCACGGCGGCGCCGCCGGTCCGAAGTTGTTCGCCCACATCGCGGAGTACGGCGACGGCTGGATCCCGATCGGCGGCGCCGGGCTCAGAGATGCCATTCCCCGCCTGCGTGAGGCGGTGGCCGAGGCCGGCCGAGACCCCGCGACGCTGGAGATCGTGCCCTTCGGGTCGGTGCCCGACGAGGGCAAACTCGACCACTTCGAGCGCATCGGGGTTACCGAGTGCGTCTTCCGGTTGCCCAGCGCGCCGCGCGATGTGGTGCTGCCCCTGCTCGACGAACAAGCCTCCCTAGTGGCCAGTCGCTCCTAAGGGGCCACCCCGACGGCGGTTAGGGGACGAGGACTACTTTGCCGGCAACTTGACGCGCCTGCAGATCGGTGAGGGCGCGCACCACATCGTCGAGCGGATACTCGGTGGGCTCCACCGGCGTGAGCGCACCGGAACCCGCGAGCACCAGCAACTCCTGCAGCAGTGCTTGGTTGCCGACGGGATCTCGCATGGTCCAGGCCCCCCAGTCGATGCCCACGAGAGTTCGGTTGTTGAGCAGCACCTGGTTGATCGGCAGACGCGGGATCTCCCCGCCGGCGAACCCGATGACGAGGTAGCGACCCATCCACTTCAGGGCCCGCAGCGCCGGATCGGCGAAGCGATCGCCCACGGGATCGACCACCACATCCACGCCGCCATCGGAGAGTTCGCGGGCCCGTGCCTTGAGGTCTTCGGTCTCGTAGTTGATCGTCGCTTCCGCCCCGGCCCGTCGGGCTGCCTCGAGCTTCTCCTCGGAGGATGCCGCCGCCATTACCCGGGCGCCGAGATGGCGGGCCACATCCACGGCTGCGAGACCCACACCGCCCCCCGCCCCGAGCACCAGTACCCATTCACCCACTGCTACCGGGGCGCGGTGGCGGAAGGCGAAGAGCATGGTGCCGTAGCTCTGCACCAGCCCCGCCGCTTGGCCGTAGGTGAGATCCCCGGGGATGGGCACGACCGACTGGGCGGCCAACTCCACGTGGGAGGCGTAGCCGCCGAGCCAGGGCATGGCGAGCACGCGGGCACCCACGGCGATGTCTTCCACCCCCTCGCCCACCGCTATGACATCGCCCGCCACTTCGCCGCCCGGGGTAAAGGGCAGCGGGGGCTTGATCTGATAGCGACCCTCCACGAAGAGCCCATCCACGAAGTTCACTCCCGCTGCCCGAACTGCCACCACCACCTTGCCCGGCCCCGCGGTTGGGTTGGGCCGCTCTTGAATCACCAGGCGATCGATGGGGGCGAACTCTTCGCAGACGACGGCGCGCATGCCCTAACGATGACACGGCGCTCTATGTGGGGCGATTCCGTGCGACGATGGCGTATGGCCGTGGAGATCGTCGACGACTTCGACGATCCCCGTCTGGCCGACTACCGACACCTGCGGGAACCGTCCCGGCGGATGAAGGTGGAACGCGATCGAGGCATCTTTACGCTCGAGGGCGCCCTTTCGGTAGAGGCGCTCCTGGCGTCGACCTACGTGGCGCGATCAGTGCTCGTGGCGGCGGAGCACGTCGAGAAGATGGCTGGTCGCTTCGGCGCGGACGTCCAGATGTTCGCGATGCCAGCGGCGTCTATGACGGAGCTGACCGGGGTGCACTTCCATCGCGGGATCCTCGCGGTGGCCGAGCGGCCGGCACTCCCGCTGGTCGATGACCTCATCGCCACGGCGCGCACTGTGCTGGTGCTCGAGGCGGTCAACGACCACGAGAACATCGGCGCCCTGTTCCGCAACGCGGCCGCCTTCGGCGTCGATGCCGTGGTCCTTGATCCGACGACGGCCGACCCGCTGTACCGCCGGTCCACCCGCGTCTCGCTCGGGCACGTGCTGCGCGTCCCGTTCGCACGAGCGGACCCGTGGCCGGCCGCGCTTGATGAGCTCCGCGCCGCCGGGTTCACCACGGTGGCGCTCACCCCTGCCGCCGAGGCGGAACCGCTCGGTCAGCTGGTCGCCGATGCGCCCGAGCGCGTCGCCCTGGTGCTCGGCGCCGAGGGTCCCGGGCTCAGCGAGGCGGCGCTCGATGCCGTGGCCCGGCACGTGCGGATCCCGATGTCGCCGGGTGTTGATTCGGTGAATGTGGCCACGGCGGCGGCCATTGCGCTGTCGGCCCTCTACGGCATTGGTTGAGCGCGGTTCGTCGCTGCGTTGCGTCAGGCTCGGCCGGTGACGTCGACCACCCAGGACAAGTCGGCGGTGTCGAGGCGTTCGTGCCAGGCGGCGGGGGCCGCCTCCATCAGTGTCTGGAAGTCCCAGTAGTCCTTCCACAGCACGATCACACCGTGTTGCACCTGTTGCACCGAGACGAACGGAAGGGCCACGGTCTCGCCACTTTCCCAGGTCCATACTTCGGTGTGTTCGGTAACCACTACACCGTCGGATCCCTCGGCCACCACGCCGGGGCGGTGCTCGTAGCCGATGAGTCCCTCTAAGCCGAGTCGCAGGCGGGCCTCAATGCTGTGCGGCCCCACGCCGGCGCTCGCCGGGCCGGTGGGTATGTCGTAGTAGATCGATTCGGGCCCGAAAAACGAGCGAATGAGATCCCAGTCGCGGGCGTAGAGGGCGGCCCAGAAGGCCGCAGCGGTGGCGGCGGGGGAGGCGCTCATCGGGCACCGCGCAGCAAGGCGCCGGGACGCGCTCCGGTGTCTTCGCCGTTGACGAAGGTGGGTTCACCTCGCTTGATCGTGGCGAGGTAGCCGTCGGCCCTCTGGATGAGTCGGCTGGCATTGCCGGGAAGGTCAGCCACCAACTCAGGGCGACGTAGTTGCAAGGCGCCGTGGTCGATCACGTTGGCATCGCCGACGTACCCCGGAGCGAGCACGCCGCGATCGCCGAGGCCGTAGAGGGTGGCGGTGGCCTGGGTCATTTTGTGCACCGCCTCCTCGACGCTGAGCCGTCCGTGATGTCGGTCTCGCGCCCAGTGGGTGAGCAAGAAGGTGGTCGTGGAGGCGTCGCAGGTCTGGCCGGCGTGGGCGCCACCGTCGCCGAGGCCGAAGGCAGAGGTGGGGTGTTGGAGCATCTCGCCTACCGCGTCGAGATTGCCGTCGCTGTAGTTGAGGACCGGCGCATTGAGGAGTTCGCGACCGCCGTCGCCGAGGAAGAGTTCGAGGAGTAGTTCCCACTCGCTGATCCCACGGGCGGCGGCGAGGGCGGTGGCGCTGCGCTCCACCCCCGGTTCGTACACCGGGGGATCGCCGAGCAGGTAGATGCGGCTCGGGTGCATGAAGCCCATGACGATCGGGTCGTCCTTGAGGGCGGCGGCGTCGGCGACGATCCGGGCGGCGAGGTCGGGGTCGGTCTGGAGGCGCGCCACCTGTTCGGTCCAGGGCAGGAAGCCGAGTCCAGCCTGGGACCACGCCCTAGTGAAGGCCAGCGGGTGGAACGTCTGGAACCCGAGCAACAAAGAGACGGTGCGGCCGTGTACCTGCGGGCGTACGGCCAGACCTTCGGCCGCCGCTTCGGCGGAGAGGTCGAGGAGCCGCTTCCATCCCTGCGGGTCGGCGTTGTTTTGGCTGAGGGCGAAGGTGACTGGTCGCCTGATGGCCGCGGCGAGGCGGCGCATCCAGTCCATTTCCACTTCCGGGGCCGCCAGGTCCTCACCCAACGCCCCCGCCGGAGCCAGTTCGAAGACGCCGGTGCCCAGTTCGCCGAGCACACGGCCGATGCCGAAGAGTTCGTCTTCGGCCGCGAAGGTGCCCGGCACCGGCTCACCGTCGATGGCGCGGTGGGCGAGGGTTCGACTGGTGGAGAAACCGAGCGCCCCGGCCTGGATTCCTTCCTTCACGATGGCTGCCATCGCTTCGATGTCTGCGGCGGTGGCGGGTTCGTTGCGGGCCCCGCGTTCGCCCATGACGTAGCCGCGCACTGCCCCGTGGGGTACCTGCGTGCCGAGGTCCATCACATGGCGGCGTTCCTCGAGGGCATCGAGGAACTCAGGGAAGGTTTCCCAGTTCCATTTGATGCCCGCACTCAGGGCGGCGCCGGGGATGTCCTCCACCCCTTCCATCAGGCCGATGAGCCAGTCATGGCGGTCGGTGGCGACGGGGGCAAACCCCACGCCGCAGTTCCCCATGACCACGGTGGTCACCCCGTGCCAGCACGACGGGGTGAGTTGCTCGTCCCAGGTGGCCTGGCCGTCGTAGTGCGTGTGGATGTCGACAAAGCCCGGCGTCACCAACGCGCCGTCGGCGTCGATCTCGTGCCGTCCGGCACCGTCGACGGAACCCACCTCGGTAATGACGCCGTCGCGTATGGCCACGTCGGCAGTGCGGGCCGGCGCGCCGGTACCGTCAACGACGGTGCCTCCTCGGATCACCAGATCGTGTGCGGCCATGGTTCCCCCCCCGGGTGGTTGCTCTCCGAGTTGGAATCATCGCATGACCCCGGTGCCGCGTCATGTCCTACCCCGGTGGCCCGGGTGTATCCCCCCGGCGTCAGAGGCGTTCGATGATGGTGACGTTGGCCTGTCCGCCGCCTTCGCACATCGTTTGGAGGCCGTAGCGGCCGCCGGTGCGCTCGAGTTCGTTGAGCAGGGTGGTCATGAGGCGAGCACCGGTGGCACCGAGGGGATGGCCGAGCGCGATGGCACCACCGTTGACGTTCACCTTGGAGTGGTCGACGTCGAGTTCCTTCTCCCAGGCCATGACCACCGAGGCGAAGGCTTCGTTGATTTCCACCAGATCGATCTGGTCCATGGTCATCCTGGTTTTCTCCAGCGCGTAGCGAGTGGCGGCGATCGGGGCGGTGAGCATCCAGATCGGGTCGTCGGCCCGCACGCTCATGTGGTGGATGCGCGCCCGTGGGGTTAGCCCGTGGTCGGTGAGGGCCTGTTCGCTCACGATGAGCAGCGCGGCGGAGGCATCGGAGATCTGTGAAGCAGCTGCGGCGGTAACCCGCCCGCCCTCGGTGAGGGTTTTGAGGGAGCGGATCTTTTCCCAGTTCGGCTCGCGGGGGCCTTCGTCGTGGCTCAGTCCGTTGAGGGGAGCGATCTCCGCCTGGAATCGACCCTCGGCGGTGGCGTGGATGGCTCGCTCGTGGCTCTGCACGGCGAAGGTCTCCATGTCCTCGCGCGAGCAGTTCCAGCGTTCGGCGATCATCTCGGCGCTGGTGAACTGGCTGACCTCCCCGGCGCCGTAACGCTTCACCCAGCCCTCGGAGCCAGTGAAGGGGTCCTCGAAGCCGAGGTCGGTGGCGAGCGTCATGGCCGAACTGATCGGGATCATGGACATCTGTTGCACGCCGCCGGCGACCACCACATCGTTCACGCCGGCCATCACGGCCTGGGCGGCAAAGTGGATGGCCTGCTGGGCCGAACCGCACTGCCGGTCGATGGTGGTGCCGGGCACATGGTCGGGCAACTGGGCGGCGAGCCAGCAGGTCCGGGCGATGTCGCCGGCTTGGCCTCCTACCGTGTCGACACAACCGAACATCACGTCCTCGACCGCCCCCGGGTCGATCCCGGTGCGTTCCATCAGCGCCCGCAGCGAGTGGGCGCCGAGGTCGGCGGGGTGCACCGTGGCGAGGCTGCCACCTCGGCGACCGACGGGGGTGCGAACGGCATCGACGATGAAGGCTTCGGGCATGGCCTCATTCTCCCGCAGTTGGGGTCACCATCGGCAACTTGTGGCGGGTATCGGCGGGGGCCGAAACAGACCCGGCTAGGGGCGGCTTTACTCTCGAGCGAGGGAGTCCCTCGCCGGTCTCCACCACTGGGGTCAGGGTGAGGGCAGGTTGGCTTCGAGCGCGTCGGCCACGCGATCGGTGTGGTGGGCCGTGTCGCCCCAGGCCCGAGCGAGCGCCCAGGTGCGTTTGAGGTAGAGGTGGAGGTCGGCCTCCACGGTGTAGCCGATGGCCCCGTGGCATTGGAGCGCCTGGCGGCCGACGAGTTCGGCGGCGTCGGATGCCATGGCCTTGGCCATCGACACGTCACGGGAGCGGGTGGGGGCGACCTGGGCCAGGGACCAGGCGGCGCGGGCCACGGCGGGACGGGCGAATTCGAGCGCCAAGGCGGCGTTGGTGAGGTGGTGTTTTACGGCCTGGAAACTCCCGATGGGAACTCCGAACTGCTGCCGTTGGCTGACGTAGTCGACGGTGAGGTCGAGCATTGCTTGGCCCAGGCCCACCAGCATGGCGGCCGTGCCGAGGGCGCCGCGATCGAGAGCGAGTGCGATCACGGCGGGGTCCTCGGTGAGTACCTCGGATTGGCGGGGGGTACTGAGGGTGGCGGCCCGGCGGGCACCGTCCACGGTGGTGGCGGCGGTGAGTTCGACGGCGTCGCCATCGGCGACAGCGAGGGTGTCGCCCTGGTGGAGGAGGATCCGGTCGGCATCGGCGGCGCAGGGCACGAGGGGGCCGCCGAGGTCGCTGGCGATCATGCCGATCCCGGCCCCCAATAGGGGCGCGGCCACCATGGCGGTCTCCACGATGGGGTGGGGGAGCGCCACGCGGCCGGCTTCCTCGAGGATCGGTACCAGGAACGTCTCATCGAGGCCGAGGCCCCCGCCGACTTCGGGCACCAACACGGCGAGTACGCCCATGGCGTCGAGGCTGTCCCACACGCCCCTGTCGAGGTGGCCGGGCGGAGCATCCCAGGCGGCGCGCACCACCAACGGGGTGGCCTCCTTGGCCAGCAGTTCGCGTACCGCGTCGCTAAACGCCTGCTGGTCCTGCGACCACGCGAATCTCATGAGGGGTTCCCCCCGACGGTGTGGCGAGTGCGCATCATCGGGGAAGTCCCAGGACGCGCTCGGCGGCGATGTTGCGCTGGATCTCGTTGGTACCGGCGTAGATCGGGCCCGACAGGGAGAACTGCCAGGCCTTGCTCCACGGTCCCTCGAGTTCGGCGGCGGGGCCGAGGAGATCGAGGGCGAGTTGGTGCAGTTCGATATCGAGTTCGCTCCACCAGAGTTTGGTGAGGCTGGCTTCGGCGCCGGGTTTCATGCCGTCGGCCAGGGTTGTGACGGTGACCAGCGTCTGCTGTTGGTACGCGTCGGCGTGCATCCAGGCGGTGGCTGCCCGTCGCCGCAGGGTGGGGTCGCCATGGTCGCGGGCCAAGGCCACGAGCCGTTCGGCGGTGACCACAAAGCGGCCCGGGGAGCGCAGGGTGAGCCCGCGTTCGGAGCCCGCGGTAGCCATCGCAACAGCCCAGCCGCCTTCGGGTTCGCCCAGCACCACCCCGCCGGCCACGGCGTCATCGGCGAGGAAGGCATTGTCGAAGAACACCTCGGCGAAGCCCTCGTCGCCGTCGAGGCGACCGAAGCCGCGCACGGTCACCCCCGGGGTGTCGAGCGGTATGAGGAAGTAGGTGAGTCCTTTGTGGCGGGCACTGTCGGGGTCGCTGCGAAAGAGACCGAACAGATGGGTGCAGAAGGCGCCTCGGGTGGTCCAGGTCTTCTGGCCATCAAGGATCCAACCACCGGGCACCCGCCGCGCTTTGCTGGTGACGCTGGCTAGGTCGCTACCGGCGTTGGGCTCAGACCAACCCTGACACCAGAGATCCTCGGCGGCGGCCATGGGGCGCAGGATGCCGTCCTGTTGCGCCGGCGTGCCGAACTCGAAGAGGCTCGGGGCGAGCAGGAAGATGCCGTTTTGGGTGACGCGCGGGGGCGCCCCGGCCCGGTAGTACTCCTCTTCGAAGATGAGCCACTCCCACAGCGTCGCCCCCCGGCCACCGTGGTCGGTGGGCCAGGACACCACGGCCCAGCGGGCGTGAAAGAGGCGTCGTTCCCAGTCGAGGTGTTGGGCGAAGCCCTCGCGAGTGTCGCCTGATGCCACGTCGCCGCCGTGGTCGGTCCGCCACTGCGACAAGTTGGCGTGGAGCCACCTGTGGGCGTCGGCCCGGAAGGCCTCTTCGGAGGCCGACCACGTTAGGTCCATCTCATCGACGCCCTTCGCTCGCGCCAACGGTGGGCGGGCGGGAATGATGCGGGCGCATCGGCGTCATCGGGGGCTGCCGAGGCGATCGAGCACGGCCTCCGCCTCGGCCTCGATGCGGGCGAGGAGGTCGGCCACGGTGGGTAACTCGTTGATCACGCCGGTGACCTGACCGGTGGGGAGGATTCCGATCTCGGGTTTGCCGTCCACCATGGTGGCCTTGATGAGCATCGGGGCATTGGCGGCCATGGCCATCTGGCTGAGGGTGAGGCCTTGGTTCCGACGCATGGCCATGCCCTCGCGCATCATGTCGCCCAGTTTGGTGCCGGTTTCCCGCCGGAACCGCAGCGCCGCGTAGGCGGCGCGTGGGAAGCGCAGCAGCATCGGCGAACGTTCGATGCGATCCACTACGTCGGTGCGGATGACTCGTTGGGGGGCGCCATCAAGAGCGGTGGTAACCACGGTGTCGAAGACGGAGGCGGCCGTGTAGAGATCCTTGACGCCGGGGGGAACGTGGCTCTCTTGGGTGAGGAGGAAGCGGGTGCCCATGGCGATCCCGTCGGCCCCGTAGGCCAGCGCCGCCACCAGGCCGCGACCATCGTGGAAGCCGCCGGCCCCGAGCACGGGAATCTCTGCTCCCACCGCCTCGACCACCTGGGGCAGGAGCAACGAGGTGGGCACGGTGCCGGTGTGGCCACCGCCTTCCCCGCCTTGGGCAATCACGGCGTCTACCCCCATCTCGAGCACCTTTTCGGCGTGCCGTCGAGCCCCCACGGTGGGAACCACCGCGACGCCCGCATCGTGGCAGCGGGCCACCGCATCTTTGGTGGGTGCCCCGGCGAAGGACACCAGTTTCACGCCTTCGGCAACGACGAACGCCACCCGCTCCGCGAGATCAGGTTGGTCGGCCCGAAAGTTCACCCCGAAGGGGGCGTCGGTGCGGGCCCGCACCCCGCGCACCGCGTCGCGCATCTCTTCCGGAGTCATCGTGATGGCGGCCAGGATGCCGAAACCACCGGCCGCACTCGTGGCGGCGGTGAGGTTGGCCCCCGATACCCAGCCCATCCCCGTCTGCACGATGGGCAACCGGCAGCCCACCAGATCGCAAAAGCGGGTCCGCAGGGCGGAAGGAACAGCGTCTGACACCTCGTCAGATTACCGGTGCCCTGATCGGACGGCGAACCGGTGGCCATTGGCCCGGCCGTGGCAATGACGGGCGACGGGCGCATAGTCTTCCGCCGTGTCGGATTCAACGGGAAAGGCGAGCGAGCCGGAAGGGGCTGGTCCCCACTCCCCGCTGGACGATGTCGATCGGGCCCCCATGGGCCAGGAGCGTCCGACGGCCGATGCCCAGTGGGACGAGGTGCACCGTCGCTGGGAGCGCTGGGACGAGGACGGGCAGGATTGGGTGATTGTGGGATCCGATCTGGGTGATGGCGTCGCGCCCGAAGATGAAAATCCGCTTCCCCCGGAACTCACTCGGATGGTGCACCATGCCGATGAACTGGACGCACTCGAGCGCGAGCATGATCTCCGGGAAGCGGGGGCGGTGGCCGCGCCGGGCCCGGGCGGGGATCATCGGCTTCTCCCCTCCGGGCCGCGCCCGGACGACGCCCAGTGGGACGAAATCTTGGGCCGCTGGGTGTATTGGGATCCCGAGACCAACGCGTGGGCCGATGGGTCGGAGGCCGATCCCGACGTTTAAACGGCGGCGTGAGGGCGTCGTCGGGCGGCTGGCCGGGAGGTCAGTTGGGTACTTCCACCAGGCGTTCGCCGGTGGGATCGATCACGGTGGCAATCAAGTGGATCTCAGCGGCGGTGGGGAGGCGCGACTGCGGAACTTCGTCGGGAATGACGAGGTCGAAGCCGGTGGCCTCCTGAACCTCCTCGGGGGTCACCCCGGGGTGCACGGAGCGGAGGCGAAGGCGGTGATCGGGGGTGGCGAAGTCGAGCACGGCGAGGTTGGTGACGACGTACCGGATCTCGTGGAAGCGCCGTTGGTGTTCATCTAGCAACGCAGCCCGGTTGTACCCAACGCCGCACACGGTGTCTACGTTGGCGCAGAGCACGTTGGGCGAATGGTTGGGCACCCAGTAGGAGGTGGTGTTGTTGATGGTGTTACCAGGGGCGCCGCGGTAACCGAGCAGTTGCACTTTGGGTCGGCGGTAGTCGCCGATGGCGGCGAAGTTCTGGTTGCCGTACTGGTCGATCTGGGTGCCCCCCATGACCACGTGGCGGCGGCCGTTCCATACCCAGCCAAACATCTGCCGGTAGGGGTTGAAGGTTTCGACGACCTTGCCGTCGGGCCACGCGAACGCTTCGGGGTTGGCGATGAGGCGGGCTTCGCCGTCGGTCATGGCGAGGTCGGGCTCGAAGGTGGCCCGCGCCAGGCGACCACCGATCATGGGGATGGTGCCGATCGGATTGGCGAGCAACTCGCCGTCGCCCCGGAAGCACTCGGCCATGGCGACGACGCACACATCGGCACGGCTTACGGGGCCATGGGTGGGTTCGGTCATGAGGCCCGCAACTTTGCCTGGTAGTCGGATTCGCTGAGATCAAGCCATCCGGCGCGGAACTCCGCCCAGGCCTCGGGCGACTTGGCGGAGGCGGCGTAGTGCTTCTGGAACGCCTCATCGCGGGGGTAGTCCGGGTCGCAGGCGGTGAAGTGGGCACCGTTGGGGGCTTCGATCACGCCGTCCACCAAGAGGCGGCTGATCAGGAGCGACTGGGGCGGGCCTTCTTGGGCAAGATCCTGGGTGGCCACGATGCGTTCGGTGGAGAGGAAACCTTTGGTGGCCGCCCCCAGGAAGAGATCGTCCATGTAGGGGTCGGGGCCGAGGTACTGGCCGTTGCCACGCGCATCGGATCGGTTCATGTGGACAAAGGCGGCATCCATCACCAGGGCGGGCACAGCCACCAGTTCTTCTCCGTCATCGAAGGGGGACGTCACCATCTTCAGGCGGTCGTTGTCGCGCAGAATGTCCGATCCCAATCCCACTCGGGTGGGGAGAAATGGCACCCGCCAGGCGGCGGCTTGCAGCCCCAGGAGGAACATGCCCTCGTCGTAGGGCTCGTCCTCGATGGCCCCCCGTTGGCGGGCGGCGCGGAAGTGGGGTTCGAGGGGGATCGAGTCGAGTGAGACAAAGGCGTAGACGAGGCGCTTCACCTTGCCGGCAGCACACAGCAGGCCCACGTCGGGGCCACCCCAACTCACCACGGTGAGGTCCGTGAGATCCGAGCGCAGTATGGCCCGCACGACCGACATGGGTTTGCGGCGCGATCCCCAGCCGCCGATCCCGATCGTCATGCCGGAGGACAACTCCGCCACGGCTTCGTCCTCGGTGCAGCGTTTATCCTTCGGCTCAGTCATCACTCGCTCGTATCGGTGGTGCGCTTGTCCACGAAGGCATCGCGATGTTCATCGGCCACGCCCGACAGGTTCAGCTCGAAGGTGAAGCCCTGTTCGAAACGGTAGGAGCGCTTCACGTCCCAGGGGTCGATCCCGTTGAGGCTTTCTTTGGCGGCACGGATGACGGTGGGGGATTTGGCGGCGATCTGGCCGGCCACCTCCAGGGCCGCGGCTCGCAGGTCAGCGAGGGGCACCACCGAGTGCACGGAACCGAAGTGGTGGAGTTCTTGCGCGGTGGCGGTAGCCGATGTGTAGACCATGGCGCGCATCTTGTGCTGAGGCACCAGGCGGCTGAGGTGGGTGGCGGCGCCGAGGGCTCCTCGGTCTACCTCGGGGAGGCCGAAGGTGGCGTCCTCGGCGGCCACGATCACATCGGCGTTGCCCACCAGCCCGACCCCGCCGCCAAGACAGAAGCCGTTGACCGCCGCCACCACGGGAACGGGACAGTCGTACACGGCGGCGAAGGCGGCGAAGCAACCCTTGTTGGCCCCGATGAGGGCCTCGAACCCTTCCGAAGCCTGCATTTCTTTGATGTCTACTCCTGCGTTGAAGCCGCGTCCCTCGGCTCGCAGCACGACCACCCGCACCTGCGGATGGCGGCCAGCTTCGGTGAGCAGGTCGGCCAGGCCGAACCATCCCGCCACCGTCAGTGCGTTCACGGGTGGGTTGTCCATAACGATCTCGGCGATGCCGTTGTCGTGGATGGTGCTGGTGGTGGGCATGGTGTCGCCTCGGGTTTCGGTCTGACGGGGCGTCAGAAACCTAGTGGTCCGTCCCCGTCTGGTACACCTTCGTTCGATGACTCTTACGATCGACCTGCGCGGCCAGGTGGCTTTGGTGACCGGCGGTACGAAAGGCATCGGCGCGGCCATTGCTGATCGTCTGGCCGAGGGAGGGGCCACGGTGGTGGTCTGTGGGCGCCACGAGCCGCCCACGCCAACCCATGCCTTTCTGCCCTGCGACGTACGGAACCCCGATGAAGTCGATGCGCTAGTGGCCCAGATCGTGGCCACCCAGGGCCACCTGGATCTTGCCGTAAACAATGCGGGGGGGTCGCCCAACGCCGAGGCCGCCGAGGCGTCCCCGCGGTTCAGTGAAGCGATTATTCGCCTGAATCTCCTCGCCCCCCTTCATGTCGCCCAGGCCGCCAATCGGGTGATGCAGCAGCAGGAGGGCGGCGGTGTGATCGTGAATGTGGCCAGCGTCAGCGCGTTGCGCCCGTCACCGGGAACGGCCGCTTACGGCGCCGCCAAGGCCGGTCTGATCAACCTCACGCAGTCGTTGGCGGTGGAGTGGGCTCCGAAGGTGCGGGTGAACGCGGTGTCAGCCGGTCTGGTGGCCACCGCCGACAGCCTCGAGCATTACGGCGGTGCCGATGGTTTGGTTCAGGTGGCCGCCACGGTTCCCCTGGGTAGGTTCGGTACACCGACCGAGGTGGCCGATGCGGTGGCCTTCCTGGCTAGTCCTCTGGCGGGTTACGCCAGCGGGGCCAATCTGATCCTGCACGGCGGCGGCGAGTGGCCGGCCTTCCTGCGCTCGAACAAGGACTGAGCCCTCAGCCCATCGCGAGAGACCCAAAGGTCCGGTTGGTTCGGCCTGGCCAGAGATAACTCGACGCTGTCGTGGAGAGGAAGAACAAGTCGACGCTGCCACGAATGGTCGTATCCATCGGCCCTGCCGCGATGACGTAGGTCCCCAGGACCGAAACGGCGCGGGCATCGATCCCGGTGGGGGTGGAATACCACACTTGGTCGGCGGCGGCTCCGGCGGCGACGATCGCTACGTCGCCGCGACCGTCGGCGTCGAAATCTCCTGCGATGGGCGTACCGGTGAGCGGGCTGGTGTTGAGGGCGCGCGAGGTGGCCACGGCGGCGGTGTTGAACTCCCATCGATAGGCGACGTTGGAACCGGGGGCGTACCAGAAGATGTCGGCTCGGCCGTCGCCGGTGGCGTCGGTTACGACCGCCGTATACCACCCATAAACGGGACGGTTTGCGACGGCCCACGCCCGGCCGGTGCTGCGCCAGAGGGTATCGGCTTCATCAGGGCCGGGGCCGTAGAAGAAGATATCGGCGTCCCCATCGCCGTCGTAGTCACCTGTGAGTGGCACCGCGGTCCCACTGTCCTGCCGCACGGCGGTGCTCACATGGCTTCGGTTGCGCTGGAAGTACCAGACGTAATCGGGCGCGAGGCCGGTGCCGTAGAAAAAGATGTCGTCGGTGCCGTCCTTGTCGTAGTCGCCCACGTAGGTGAGGTAGGAACCACCGATCGTCACGGATTGAGAGGTGATGGCACCGCTGGATTCTCTCCACCAGAGGTAATCGGAGGAGGAGCCAAGCCCGTGCCACAGTATGTCGCTGCGACCGTTCCCGTCGAAGTCGCCAGTCGTCGGGCGGTAGGTCCCGAGCACGGTCAGTGGCGTTTTGACCAGACTTTCGGCCCCATCTGAGCGCCACTGGGCGTCAGCCGATGGGCCCGGGCGGTACGAGAGTGGATCGGTGAGGCCATCGCCGGTGAGGTCGGGCGTGAGCAACGTCGGCTTGATACCGGTTTGGTAGATGGGAACCAACTGGGCCACGCGATCGCGGATGGTGCTCAACCGGGCGTACAGCTGGGCACCAGGACATTCGGTGTTCTGCACGTCGCGGTGAGCGACCACGCGCGACAGGGTGACCGCGCTGCCGGAGGCGTACTTGGATGATCCGGCGCTCACATAGGGCACTTTCGATGATGGGTCAACACCGTGCACGGCGAACTTCCAGGCGATGACCCGCGCAACGGATTCCACCGTGGCGCTCGGGACGGAAGTGGAGCGGAAGTCACCCAACACCACCACGCCCACCGAGCCGGTGTTGAATCCCTGAGCGTGCCCACCGCGCACCACTTCGCTGATGCCACCGGCCCGGGCTTCCCAGATCTTTCCGAAGCGATCGACGGCGAAGTTGTAGGCGATGTCGTCCCAGCCCTGAACGTCCTGGTGGTAGGCCTGGATCGCCCGGAGCAGAGCGGGCACCTCGGCGGCGGAGTAGGTGTTGGTGTTCACCGAGTGGTGGACGATCGCTACCTTGAGATCGGTCGTGATGGACGGGTGGACACGGGGGGCTCTGGCGCCCCAGGCGGAGCGGGGCGCGACGCTGGGGGCGGTGGCCGCCCCGGCGAGGGTCGACGTGACGGTGAGTGACCGTTGCCGGGGGTTATCACCGACGAGGTGGACGTTGGCGCTGGTGAGGCTCTTGGGCGCGTCGAGCTCGTAGGCATCGGCCCCCCCGAGCCACACGAGATCGCTGTGGGCGCCTGTTGGGGTTCCTTCGGTGCCCCGATCGGGAGCATCGCCATCAACGAAGTGAACTTCCACCCACGGGGTCCAGAGACCGGCTACCTGGCCGCGCACCAGAACGGGCTGATCGGGGATGGTCGCCGCGGTGAGGCCGACCGCCTGGAACGGGCCGTCGTGGCGGCGGAGGTGGTTACGACCCGCGCGGGCGTCGAGGGCGGCCCGCAGGGCGGGACCCTCGGTGCTGGTCGCGGCGGCGGGGGCGAGTGGCTCGGTGGCGAGGCTGGTTGTTCGAGGCTGAAATTCCACCCGGTGGGTGGTGACCCGCATTTCGGCGGCACTCACGAGTTCCGGGGTGGGAACGAGCACCAGCACCGTGGCTAACAGGGCCATCGCGAGGGCCAGGCGGCTGCCGCGCCGACCCTGCGGTGGGGCCACCGGCGTGCTGGATCCGTAGTGAACAACGGGAGGCATGGCACTCCTGCGGTGCGGCGGATGAGACGTAGTGGATTGGTTCTCTGGGCTGATTCTACCGCCCGGTATCATGGGTTCGGCGCGGCAGCGCCCGGCCGAAGCCGGGCGCTGCGCGGGGGAATTGGGGTTGAGGTCAGCTCATGCTGCTGGCCGACGCCCGCGGCTCGTCTGCACCGAAGCCGGCCTTCTTCCGCTTCGAGAAGGCAACGGACGCAATGAGGATCAGCAAGGCGACCCCGGCAATGGCGACGCTGGTGCCATTGGGAGTGGCGATCCTGGTGTCCTTATTGAACGTCGAAAGTCCGAGCATCGCCGGGAGCATCAGCAACGAGACCAGGTTCATCACCTTGATCAACGGGTTGAGGGCCGGGCCGGCGGTGTCCTTGAAGGGATCGCCCACCGTGTCGGCGATGACCGCGGCCTTGTGGCCTTCGGAGCCCTTGCCGCCTTCATTGCCGTCTTCGATGTACTTCTTGGCGTTGTCCCACGCACCACCGGCGTTGCTCAGGTAGTTGGCCATGAGTTGGCCTACGAGGATCACGGCCACCAGGAAGGCACCGAGGGCGGTGAAGCCCATCCCGAAGCCGATGACCACCGGGGTGAGCACGGCCAACAGGGCGGGGGTTACGAGTTCGCGGAGCGATGCGGTGGTGCAGATATCGATCACCGGACCGTGGTCGGGGAGCTTCTCGCCTTTCATGATGAGGCCGTCGGCGAACTGACGTCGCACCTCCTGCACCACGACACCAGCCGTGCGAGACACGGCATTGATGGCCAGGGCAGCGAAGAGGAAGGGAACGGCACCGCCGATGAGCAGGCCGATGAACACCTTCGGGTCGGCCACGTTGATCGGCAGCAGGTCGAATACCCCGCGACTCCCCTTCAGGGCATTTTCGATTTCCTCCCGGGGAAGGAGTTCGTCTACCGCCGTCTCGATGAAGCTGGCGAAAATCGCCACCGAGGCAATCACGGCGGAGCCGATGGCGAAGCCCTTGGTGACGGCCTTGGTGGTGTTACCCACCGCGTCGAGCATCACCATGATGCGCTCGGGCTCACCGTGGAACTCGCCGGACATTTCGGCGATACCCGCCGCGTTGTCCGATACCGGGCCGAAGGTGTCCTCGGCCACGATCACCCCGGTGGTGGCGAGCATGCCCATGCCGCACAAGGCGACGAGGTAGAGCGAGAACTGGAGGTTGCCGCCGCCGAGGGCCAACGAAACGCCAATGGCGAGAGCGATGGCGATGATGGCGTAGACGGAACTTTCCAGGCCGGCGGCGGTACCCGACAGGATGGTGGTGGCCGGACCGGTGCGGGTGCTCTCGGCGATCTCTCGCACGGGGGCGTGGTGGGTGGCGGTGAAGTACTCGGTGAGGCGGCTGACCACCTGGGCGAGTACGAGGCCGATGACCACAGCACCGAAGCAACGCCAGCCGACGTTGTTGATGGTGACCGCGTCGCCGCTGCCGTCGAAGGCCACGGTGGGGTTCTTCACGTAGAACAGCGCCAGGGCGCCCACGCCCACCACGGTGATGATTCCGGCGGTGAGGAAGCCGCGGTTGATCGGCTTGAGGGCGTCGGTCTCGCCTTCCTTAGCCTTCACGGCGTAGACGCCGAAGATGGAGGCGATGACGCCGATGGCGCGGGCGGCCAGCGGGAACACGAGGCCCAGGGCGGGGTTCAGGCCGGCGGCCGCGAAGGCGGGAACGCCGAGGATGATGGCGGCCACGAGGGTTACCTCGTAGCTCTCGAACAGATCGGAGGCCATGCCGGCGCAGTCGCCCACGTTGTCGCCGACGTTGTCGGCGATGGTGGCAGGGTTGCGGGGGTCGTCCTCGGGGATGCCTGCCTCAACCTTGCCCACGAGGTCGGCACCGACATCGGCGGCCTTGGTGAAGATGCCACCACCGACCCGGAGGAACAGGGCCAGCAGCGAGCCACCGAAGCCGAAGCCCACCAGGATGGCGGAACTCGTGTTTTGGAAGATGGCGATGATGATGGTGGCGCCGAGGAGGCCGAGGCCCACCGTGAACATGCCCGCTACGCCGCCGGTGCGGAAGGCAATCCGCAGGGCGTCGGGTAGGGAGTTGCGCTTGGCGGCCGCCGCGGTACGGACGTTGCCGCGGGTGGCCAAGGTCATGCCGATGTAACCGGTGAGACCAGACAAGAACGCTCCGGCCACGAAGGCAATGGTCCGAGCGGTGCCGGAGGTAGCGAAGGTCAGGACGATGGCATCAGGGTTGTTGGCGATCGCCGGTTTGATCACCTCTTGGGAGGTGATGAAGACCACCGCGGTCAGCGGGATGAGAACCATGATGATGGTGCGGAACTGGCGCTTGAGATAGGTAGCGGCACCTTCCTGGATGGCGGTGGCGATCTCGATCATCTTGGGGGTGCCCTGGTCCTCGGCCAGGACCTCCTTCATCAGGATGAAGCCGACGGCGAGGGCGAGCAGCGCCGATAGGCCCGACAAGGCCAGGATCAGGTACTCACCTCCGTTCAGGGTGAACTCCTGATAGCCGCCTTCAGCGGCCAGGATGCTGTTCATTCGGTTTTCCTCTGGTTCGGGCCACGCTCACCGTTGGGTTCGGCGCGGCGGTTGACATAGATCTGGCGGGCAACTTTTTCGCCCAGCGTTCTGTCTTGCCCGTTGACGGTAATCACAAGGGGGCCGTCGAAGGGGTGCCGCTCCACCACCACGACCTCTACCCCGGGGACCAGCCCGAGCGTGCCGAGGAAGGCCACCAGGTCAGGGTCGGTGCTGCCGGAGAGGGCGACCTCGGCCACCTTTCCTGGTTCGAGCGCGTAGAGGTTGGCGGTGGCCGGCAACTCGCTGTCGAGCGAGGTGGGGATGGGGAAGCCGTGGGGGCAGGTGACGGGGCGGTGGAGGGCCACGTAGAGGCGTTCCAGCACGGCATCGGGTAACTGGTGCTCAAACCCGACGGCGAGTTTGTCGGCCTCGTTCCAGGCGTAGCCGAGCATGTCGGCCAGGAAACGCTCCACGATCCGATGGCGACGGATGGCCGACACTGCGGTCTGCTGGCCGAGCGGGGTGAAGGTCACGCCTTGGTAGGGGCGGTGGTCCACGAAGCCGCGATCGGCCAGACGCTTGACCGTGGTGGTGACCGTCCCCGCCGAAAGTCCCAGAACGTCGGCCAGAGCGCCGGTGTGGGCTTCGGACCCGTCGCGCGTGAGGCGGTAGACGGCCTTGAGGGCCTCTCGCTCGGATTGGGTGAGGGTGTCGTCCAACGGGCCTCGTTCGTCGTTTCTTTGGGCTATCGAAATTCTGGATTTGCCCCTAGGCGATTCAATGCGCGCTTATCCCATCATGTGAAGCCCGGCGAGGCAAAACGGTGGGCTGCGCTTGTCGCTGCTCTGATCTGCCTCTAATGTCGACCCGCTGGATCAGGTTTCCAACCGAAGGGATGGCTATGTCCACCGATGCTTGGGGTTTTGAGACCCGTCAGATCCACGCTGGGCAGATCCCCGACGCCGAGACAGGGTCTCGGGCCCTGCCTATCTACCAGACCACGAGTTACGCGTTCCGGGACGCGGCCCACGCCGCCAACCTGTTCGGCCTCGCTGAAGTGGGCAACATCTATACCCGGATCATGAACCCCACCCAGGCGGTGCTCGAGGCCCGAGTGGCCTCCCTGGAAGGTGCCCCCGACACGGCCCTGGGTATTCCCGGTGCGCTGGCGGTGGCGAGCGGCCAAGCGGCGGAGACACTGGCCATCTTGAACCTCGCCCATGCTGGCGACCACCTGGTTTCCTCGACCTCGCTCTACGGCGGCACCTACAACCTCTTCCACCACACGCTGCCCAAGTACGGCATCGAGGTGAGTTTCGTGGCCGACCCCGACGACCTCGATCAGTGGCGGGCTGCGATCCGGCCGAACACCAAAGCCTTTTTTGCCGAGACCATCGGGAACCCGCGCAACGACGTCCTCGACATCGAAGGGGTAGCCGGGGTGGCCCACGAGGCGGGCGTTCCCCTCATGGTGGACAACACCGTGGCCACGCCGTACCTCATCCGCCCGCTTGAATGGGGTGCAGACATCGTGGTGCATTCGGCCACCAAGTTCCTCGGCGGCCACGGCACCTCGATCGGTGGCGTGATTGTGGACGGGGGCACATTCGACTTCGGGGCGGGCGACAAGTTCCCTGGCTTCACCGAACCGGACCCGAGTTACCACGGCTTGAAGTTCTGGGAGGCCCTCGGGCCCGGCGCTTTTGTTCTGAAGGCGCGCGTGCAACTGCTGCGCGACCTCGGCGCGGCCATCAGTCCCTTCAACGCCTTCCAGATTCTGCAGGGCATCGAGACGCTCAGCCTGCGTATGGAGCGCCACTTCGAAAACGCCGACAAGGTGGCTGCCTTCCTCAGTACCCACCCGCAGGTCGAGTCGGTGTCCTACGCCGGGCTGGAGGGTTCTCCCTGGCACGAGCGGGCGAAGCATTACGGCCGGGGGCGCGGCTTCGGCTCGGTGCCGGCGTTCATGATCAAGGGAGGCAAGCAGGCCGGCCAGCGCTTCGTGGAGGCGCTGGAGTTGCACAGCCATGTAGCCAACATCGGTGACGTGCGTAGCCTGTCCATCCACCCCGCCAGCACCACCCACTCGCAGCTCACCGAAGAGGAGCAGGCCACCACCGGGGTACATCCCGGTTTGGTCCGGCTGTCGGTGGGCCTCGAGTCGATCGACGACATCCTGGCCGACCTGGAAACCGGCTTCCGGGCCGCCAAATAACCAGGCCGTCGGGCCGCGGTAGAAGGTCCGCGCGCCCGAGGGCCAGCCGCTTCGTGCGGTTGCCCCGTCGGGGCTTCGCCTCGCCGCGCGTCGCTGCGCGACACTGGGGGCTTCGCTGACGGATCGTCGGGTCCGTCTTCATCGCGGGGAGTGCTGTCTATGACCACGACGTCGGTTCCAGCGGTGGAGGGGTGGTTCACCACGTCCACCGAGCCTCATCTTTTGGGCACTCGCTGCACCACCTGCGGCACGGTGTTCTTTCCGAAGGCCAGCGGTTTCTGTCGCAATCCCGTGTGCCGGGGCCGCCAGTTCGACGAGGTTGAGTTGTCCTCCACGGGCACCGTCTGGAGTTATACCGACGCCCAATACCAGCCGCCCCCTCCCTTCATCCCTCCCCCCGGCGAGGTCTACGAGCCCTTCGCCATCGCGGCGGTGGAGTTGGCCGCCGAGCAGGTGGTGGTCCTCGGTCAGGTGGCCAAGGGCTATGGCGTGGAGGACCTGTCGGTGGGGGCGGAGGTGGTGCTCGTGGTGGAACCGCTCTACGAAATCGACGGCGTTGAGCACCTCATCTACCGCTGGAAGCCGGTGGCCTCATGACCCCGCCGGAGAGTGTGGCGGTGCTCGGTGTGGGTATGCACCCCTGGGGCAAGGAAGGCCGACCGTTTGCCGATTACGGGGTAGACGCCGCCCTGGCGGCGCTCGATGACGCGGGCGTTGCGTGGAGCGATGTGCAGTTCGTGGCCGGTGGCGAGACGGTTCGCAACGGCTACCCCGGCTATGTGGCGGCCGCCACGATCACCCAGGCTCTGGGCTGGAACGGGGCCCGGGTGGCCTCCTGTTACGCGGCGTGTGCTTCGGGGGTCACGGCGTTGGATGCGGCCCGCTCTCGGATCTTGGCGGGGTTGTGCGATGTGGCACTGGTAGTGGGGGCCGATACCACCGCCAAGGGGTTCCTGGCCCCGGTGGCGGGTGAGCGCTGGGACGACCCTGACTGGCTGCGGTTCCGTCTCCTCGGCGCCACGAACCCCACCTACTTTGCGTTGTGGGCCCGTCGCCGGGTGGATCTCTATGGCGCCACGGTGGCCGATTTTGCCCGAGTGAAGGTGAAGAATTCGAAGCACGGGCTGCACAACCCGAACGCCCGCTACCGCAAAGAGGTGACCGAGGCGGAGGTGTTGGCGAGCCCGATGGTGGCCGATCCCCTCCACCTCTTGGAGATCTGCGCTACCTCCGACGGTGCCGCCGCGGTGGTGCTCACGTCGATGGCCTACGCCAAGAGTCACGGCGTGACCTCGCCAGTGCGGGTGCGGGCGGTCTCCACCGTCACCCCCCGTTTCCCGAACACGGTGATCGAGATGCCCAACTTCGCCACCGACTCGGCGGCCGCCCTGGCCCCCCCGGAACTGAGTTTTCGCGACTCGATCGCGGCGGGGGCCTACGAGGAGTGCGGCATCGGCCCCGACGATCTGAGCCTGGCGGAGGTGTACGACCTTTCCACGGCGCTGGAACTTGATTGGTACGAGAACATCGGGCTTTGCAAACAGGGCGAGGCCGAGCGTCTCTTGAACGACGGCGACACCACCATTGGGGGCCGCATCCCGGTGAATCCCAGTGGTGGTCTGGCCTGCTTCGGGGAAGCGGTGCCGGCCCAGGCCATCGCCCAGATCTGTGAGGTCACCTGGCAGCTACGCGGGCAGGCCCAGGGGCGCCAGGTGGAAGGGGCTCAGGCGGGCCTGACGGTGAACCAGGGCCTCTTCGGCCACGGCAGCGCGGTGTTGCTCACGACGTAACGCCCGGCGTGGCCGGCTCGGGCGGTGAGAGGAGCGGGCGGGCGAGGTCAGGCGAGCCAGCGGCTGAGCGACTCGATGACGCAGGCGGGTTTGTCCTGGTTCTCGACCTGGATGGTGATGGTGATGGTGGTTTGCACGCCCCCGGCGATCTCCTCGACGGCGGTGATTTCGGCGCCGCCTCGCACCCGACAACCCACCGGCACGGGACTGGGGAAGCGAACCTTTCCCGTGCCGTAGTTCACTCCGGCGGAGGCCCCCGGCACCGCCAACAGTTCGGGAAGAAACAGGTTGGACAGCGCCAGGGTGAGATAGCCGTGGGCGATGGGACCGCCGAAGGGGCTCTCGGCGGTGGCCCGCTCCACATCCACATGGATCCACTGGTGGTCGCCGGTGGCCTCGGCAAAGAGGTTCACCCGCTCCTGGGTGATGGGAATCCAGTCGGTCCAGCCGAGGTGTTGCCCGGTGGCGCCCCGCAGGTCGTCGAGGGTTGCGAAGGTGGTGACCATCGTTACGCCCGCTGGCTCGATACGGACACGATCTCACCGGTCATGTAGGTGGAGTAGTCGCTGGCCAAAAAGGCGATCACCGTGGCGATCTCCCAGGGCTCGGCGGCGCGCCCGAACGCCTCGCGCTGGGTGAGTTCATCGAGTAACTCATCGGTGGTGACTTTGGCCAGGAAGGCGTGCATCGCCAGCGACGGCGCCACCGCGTTGATCCGCACGCCATGCGGGGCCGCTTCCACCGCCGCGCAGCGGGTGAGGGCCATCACTCCGGCTTTGGCCGCCGCGTAGTGGGCCTGGCCCGCTTGGGCCCGCCATCCGAGGACGGAGGCGTTATTCACGATCACGCCGCCGCCGGCGGCGTAGAGGTGGCGCAGGGCGGCACGCATGCAGCGCATGGTGCCGGTGAGGGTGATGTCGAGCACCTTGTTCCACTGCTCATCGGTCATATCCACGAGGTCGGCGGTGCCCCCCAGACCGGCGTTGTTCACCACCACATCGAGCCGACCGTGGGTGGCGACGGCACCGTCCACCATGGCCTGCACCTGGGCTTCCACGGTGACGTCGCATACGAAGGTGGCGGGCCGGGCGCCGCCGGCGAGCGCCGTCATTTCGTCGGCGGCCTCGTTGAGGCGGCGTTCGTGAGCGTCGCTGAGCACCACGGTGGCGCCCTCCTCTACACAGCGGAGGGCCGTGGCATGGCCGATGCCGGTGCCGGCCGCGGCGGTCACGAGGACGATTTTATCGGCCAGGAGGTTCCGGCCGGGCGGGGGAGTGGGTGCGGTCACGAAGTTCTCCGGTTCTGGGAAGGCTCAGGCTCCCGGCGCGAGCGTAGGCGTCGGCTCATCGGCTGGGTTCCTTGGGGAGCCCGAGGGCCCGTTCGCCGATGATGTTGCGTTGAATCTGGTTACTGCCGGCGTAGATCGTGTCGCTGCGGCTGAACAAGAACAGGCGCTGGAGGCGACTGAAATCGGCGTCGTCGCCGGTGCGGATCATGGCGTGGGGTCCAACCACATCCATGGCCAACTCGCCGAGATCTCGATGAAGGGTGGCCCAAAACAATTTTGTGATCATGGCCGCCGGAGGGGCTTCGTGGGCGGAGGACATGATCCGCATGGCGTTGAGCCGCATCAGTCGGAGTCGGATCCACGTGTCGAGCAGGCGTTGGCGGATAACCGGATCGGCCACGCGACCATTGTGTTGGGCCAGGGCGAGCACTTCGTCCCATTCGTTCAGGAACATCAGGTTTTGCCCCAGGGTGGAAGCGCCCCGCTCGTAGGCGAGTGTGCCCATGGCTACCCGCCAGCCGTCGTCGATGGCGCCCACGACGTGGTCGGCTTCGGTGGTGGCTCCGGTGAAAAACACTTCGTTGAACTCGGAGTCGCCGGTGAGTTGATGGATGGGGCGGGTCTCGATGCCGTCTTGGTGCATGGGCACGAGGAGGTAGGAGATGCCTTTGTGTTTGGCGACGCCGCCGTTGGTGCGGGCCAGCACGAAACACCAGTCGGCCCAGTGGGCCTGGCTGGTCCATACCTTTTGCCCGTCGATCACCCATTGCCCGTCGGCGATATGGGCGCGGGTTTGGATGTTGGCCAGGTCGGAGCCGGCACCGGGTTCGCTGTATCCCTGACACCACAGCTCGGTGCCGGCCACGATGCCGGGAAGGAACCGCTGGCGCTGGGCCTCGGTGCCGAAGGCGATCAGGGTGGGCCCGAGCAGTGTTTCGCCGATGTGACCGATCCGGCCGGGGGCGCGGGCCCGGGCGTACTCCTCGAAGTAGACGACCTGCTGATGGAGGGTGAGACCGCGGCCGCCGTACTCGGCGGGCCAGGCCACGCAGGTCCAGCCGTGGGCGCCGAGGTGGCGTTCCCAGGCTAGGCGTTCGTCGAAGAGGCAATCGTCGTCGCCGGGCCCGCCGCGGCCTCGTACGGCGGCGAAGTCGGAGTTCAGCGCCTCCTCCAGGAACGTACGGATTTCCGTTCGGAACGCTTCGTCTTCGGGGCTAAAGCGAAGGTCCATGGGGCGAGACGCTATCGCCGGGTCTGACGGGTCGTCAGATCTCCTGGGAGGCGACGACCATGCCGGCATCGCCGCTGTCGGCGCGTATCAGGGTGCGATAGAGGTCGGCGTAGAGGCCACCGCGGTCGAGGAGGTCCAGGTGCGAGCCCGCCTGCACGAGGTGGCCATTGTCGAGCACGAGGATGAGGTCGGCGGCTTGGATGGTGGAGAGACGGTGGGCGATCACCAGGCTGGTGCGGCCAACCAACGCCACCGCGAGCGCCTGCTGGATGAGGTGCTCATTCTCGGAGTCGAGGTGGCTGGTGGCTTCGTCGAGGATCACGATGGCGGGGTCTTTGAGGAGCATCCGAGCGATGGCGAGTCGTTGTTTCTCGCCCCCGGAGAGGCGGTAGCCGCGCTCACCCACCAAGGTGTCGAGCCCGGCGGGCAGGGAGGCGACGAGTTCCTCGATCTGGGCGGCCCGGATGACTTCCCGAACCTCGTCGTCGGTGGCTTCGGGCCGTCCGTAGCGCAGGTTGTTGCCGATGGTGTCGTGGAAGAGATGGGCATCTTGGCTCACCACTCCAATGGCGCGACGCAGGCTGTCTTGGGTGAGGTCGCGCACGTCGTGGCCGTCGATGCGCACGGCCCCGCTCGTGGTGTCGTAGAGGCGGGGAACGAGTTGCGAGAGGGTGGTCTTGCCGGCCCCTGATGGGCCCACGAGGGCAACGAGTTGGCCGGGTTCGATCATGGCCGACAAACCACGGATCACCATCGGTGGCGGTTCGTTGGGGGTGGGACGGGGGCTGATGGCTTCGAGGCTGGGCACGATCGCTGCGTCGGGGTAGGCGAAGCGGATGTTGTCGAACTCGATGCGCCCGAGGGGACCGACGAGGTCGACGGCACCGGGGCGATCGGGGATCGGGTTGGGGGCGTCGAGTACCTCGAACACGCGCTCGAAACTCACGAAGGCCGTCATGATGTCGACGCGAGCGTTGGTGAGGGAGGTGAGCGGTCCGTAGACGCGACTGATGAAGATGACCAGCGCCAGCAGCGTGCCGATGCTGACCGAGCCGGATACGGCCAGCAGACCACCGATCCAGTAGACCGCCGCTCCGGCCAGTCCCCCCACCAGCCCGAGGGCAACGAAGAATGTGCGCCCGTACACCGCCGACCGCACCCCCACCTGCCGCACGGCGTCGGCCCGGCGCGCGAAATCGGCGGTCTCGTCGTCGGGGCGGCCGAACAGCTTCACGAGAAGGGCACCGGACACGTTGAACCGCTCGGTCATCGTGGTGTTCATGGACGCGTTGAGATTCATTTGGTCACGCGTGAGTTCTTGGAGCCGATGGCCCACGCGTTTGGCGGGGAAAATGAACAGCGGCAGCAGCACCAAGGCGATCACTCCAAACCGCCAATCGAGCAGGACGATGGCGGTGCCGTTGGCCAGCAGCGTGACGATGTTGGACACCACCGAGCCGAGGGTGCCGGTAAGGGCTCGCTGGGCGCCCATTACGTCGTTGTTGAGACGACTGGTGAGGGCCCCGGTCTGGGCCCGGGTGAAGAACGACATGGGCATTCGCTGCACGTGATCGAACAGCGATACCCGCAGGTCGTAGATCACTCCTTCGCCGATCCGAGACGACACGTACCGCTCCACGAGAGCCAGTGCGGCATCGACGATGACGGCGAGCACCACGAGGCTCGCCAGCAGGTGGAGTAGGCCGCGGTTCTTCTCGGGGATGGCCGTGTCGATGATGGCCCGGAACAGGAACGGGGGGGCCAGGCTCACCACCGCCGCCGCCACGATCACCACGAGAAAGGCCAAAAGTGCCGTCCGGTAGGGTCGGGCGAATCGCCACACTCGGCGCACGATGATGCGGTTGAGTTGGACGCCCTCCACTGCTGCGGGGTCGCTACCGATCATCGTGTGGGGGCCGCCGTGACGCATCTACCCAGCGTACGGAGCCGGAGCGAAAACTGATCGGTGGGGCGTGCTGCCCGGCACCAACCCGACCATCGGGCGGAGCGCCTGCGATGGCTTTCCCTTAGTATTCGTAGTAACATGTATGCATGACTAAGCAGATAAATACACTTCCGACACTGGCCGAGTACACCTCGGCTGTCGGCGTTCTCAAACTGCTGGCTGACACCACTCGCCTTCGACTGCTCCATGTGCTCACGGCAGGCGAACAGTCGGTCGCCGACCTGGCCGAGGCGGTTGAGGCCGCTCCGGCAGCGGTATCTCAACACCTCGCCAAGCTGCGCCTTGGCGGTCTCGTCCTCACCCGCCGAGAGGGCAACAGAGTCTTTTACAGCCTGATCAACGAACACGTTGGGAAGCTCGTACGGGAGGCCTTGCTCCAAGCCGATCATCTGGTCGGTGGTGCGCTTCACCACTCCGTCGGGACGTCGTCGTGAGCGAGGAGCATCCGGCCGGACACGGTGAGCCCCCCGGCCACCGCCACGACGGGATGCACGAGCACGATCACCCCGAGACTCATGACCACCCCACTGGACTCCGGGGTGTGCTCTACGAGATCTTCCGTCCACACAGTCACGATGCTGCGGATTCGCTCGACACGGCCCTGAAGTCCAGCGAGCAAGGCATCCGGGCAGTGAAGATCTCCTTCCTGATCCTCCTGGCAACCTCGATCATCCAGCTGGGCATCGTCGCGGTGACTGGTTCGGTGGCTCTGTTGGCGGACACCATTCACAACTTCTCGGACGCCCTGACTGCCATCCCGTTGTTCTTGGCCTTCAAGTTGAGTCAACGGCCCAGCAATCGCCGCTACACCTACGGCTACGGACGCGCTGAGGACCTGGCGGGCATCTTCATCATCGTGATGATCGCCGGATCCGCCCTGGTGGCCGGCTGGCAAGCGATCGAGCGATTGATCGACCCGCAACCGATTACCCATCTGTGGGTGCTGTTCACCGCCGGCATCGTGGGCTTCCTCGGCAACGAGGTCGTCGCGCTCTACCGGATACGGGAAGGCAAGACGATTGGCTCGGCAGCTTTGGTCGCTGATGGGTACCACGCCCGAACGGATGGGTTCACGTCGTTGGCGGTGGCCTTTGGCGCCATCGGCGTCGCCCTGGGCTTCCCCCGGGCTGACCCCATCGTGGGACTGCTGATCTCGGTGGCGATCTTCGTGGTGCTCGCGTCCGCTACCAAGCAGGTCTACGCCCGCTTGATGGACGCCGTTGATCCGAAGATCGTCGGCGAGATCGAGCACCAAAGCGAACACGTCGATGGCGTCATCAGGGTCAGCAACGTTCGCGTGCGCTGGGTCGGTCATCGTCTGAGCACGGACCTGACCATCGAGGTCGACGGCACCCAGAACGTGGCTCGAGGGCACGAGATCGCCACTGCGGTCCGCACCCGGCTCACCTCCACGGTCGCCCACCTCGACGAGGCGACCGTTCACGTTCACGAATCGGCCCATGCCGAACACGCACACTCGTAGCATCCCGTCTGATCAAAAGCGCGCGGCACGGCGCGGGTCGGCGCCGGTCCTGGTGCTCTCGGCCACCGTCCTGTCGGCCTGCAGCCGCAATGACAACGCCGCCCCCACCGCCGCCCCCACCGAGCGCCAGATCCCGACGACCCGGGCGACCGCAACGACTACCGTGGGTTCCCTGGCCGACTTCGTCATCGCTCGGGCGATTTCCGGCCTGAGTAAGGAGTAGCTCTCATGCGGTTCGGAATTGTTGGGGGAGGCATCGGCGGCCTCACCTCGGCGTTGGTTATGGCGCGCCGCGGCCACGATGTGGCGGTCTTTGAGCGGTCTTCGGCGATTCGCGAAGTGGGTGCCGGAGTTCAGATCAGTCTGAACGCTGGGTGTGTCTTGCGCTCGCTCGGCTTGGGCGATGCCTTTGACGCGATCTCGGTGCATCCCGAGCGGATGGTGTTTCGCCGTTGGGAAGACGACTCAATCATCCGAGCCAACGACTTCGACGAGGCGTTCGCCGACCAGTACGGCATGCCGCTGGCGAGCGTGGCCCGCACAGACCTCATCGAAATCCTCGCTCAAGCAGTTGCTGCTGTGCCCACTATCAACGTGTCGCTGGCTAGCCGCGTGACACACGTTGAGCCGGGCGACGACGCCTCGACGATCTCCGTGAGCGTTTCGCAGGTTGGTCGCCAGAACTCCTTTCGATTCTGGATCGTGTTGAAGAACCCGTTTTTCGTTGGGCCCTGTACGACCGCGAACCGCTCGAGCAGTGGGGCATCGGCAGCACAACGTTGCTCGGCGATGCATGCCACCCGGTGCTTCCGTTCATGGCGCAGGGGTCATGTCAAGCAATCGAAGATGCCCCGATTCTCGCACGTTGTCTCGACGACGTTCACGCCGGTGACGGCCCCGACGGCGCCGCAGCCGTTGCTGCGCTGCGCCGGTACGAAACCGCGCGGCAAGGCCGAACTGCGCGCGTACAAACCACGTCGTTCATGAACCGAGATCTGTTTCATAGGCCGGATGGGCCGATGCGGCAGGGCCGTGATGAGTTCTTGGCTAGTGGAGTCGCAGGTTTTGGACCCCTCGAGTGGGTCTACAGCTACGACCCACTCACAGCGGCCATCTAGAGGAGCCCCTTGGTTCGTCAGCGCTCGCCGATGGGGCCGACCACGATCCACGGGTGCGGCAAGCCCGCTCGTCCGGTCTCACCAGAGGTCTCCGGAGACGTGATCCCGTTCGACGCCGATCGGCGTTCTGAGTACCAACGCAGAGGCCCTGGTCGATTGACCCAGACCTTCTCACCTCTGTTGAGTTCGAAAGAACGACAGGTGGCGGAGAGCGTGGGATTCGAACCCACGGTGAGCCGAAACCCACAACGGTTTTCGAGACCGTCCCATTCGTCCGCTCTGGCAGCTCTCCGCTGCGCAGGGTACTAGGAGGACGGAGGCGGTATCCAAGACCTCAGAGGCGACGGGTGGCGAAGAACTCCCCGAGAAGGGCGGTGGAGGCCGCCGCCTCGACTCCGTGGACTACCTCGACCTCGTGGTTGAGGCGAGGATCGACACACAGATTGTAGAGGGTGCCGCACGATCCGTTCTCCGTGTTGGCCGCCCCGAACACCACGCGTTGTACCCGAGCGGCGAGGAGGGCCCCGGCACACATGGGGCAGGGTTCAAGGGTGACCACCAGGGTGGCCCCGGTCAGCCTCCAGGTACCGAGTACCTCGGCGGCGGCCTGGAGGGCCAGCACCTCGGCGTGGGCGGTGGGGTCGTGGCGCAGCTCACGCTCGTTGCCGGCTTGGGCAATGATCTGTCCGTCGTGGACCACGACGGCGCCCACGGGAACATCGCCGCGAGCGCCCGCCGCTCGGGCCTGCTCGAGGGCGAGGGCCATGGCATCGGCATCGGAGACGAAGGCAGGCATCGGGGGCAGGGTATCGGGGGCAGGCAGGGCGGAGCCTGCCGGCCGGCGTCAGGGAGCCTTCACCACGAGACCGGTCAACCATTGGCACACCGTGTCGATGACCTCGGTGTCTACCGGTTCGGCGATTTGGCGCGGGTAGTCGGCCAGGGTCGGCGGGGCGGGGTCGTGGCGCAGGAGGTGGGTGAGATCGGCGGGACGGAGGGTGCGACACGGTCCCGGCACGGCTTCGGCCATGGTGGTGAGGTCGTCAGGGTCGACCTGCAGGTCCTTGTCACCGGTGATGGCAAGCATGGGGCCGCGTACCTCGAGCAGGTCCGGTTTCGGGTTGTAGTCGAGGAACTGTCGGAGCCACCCGGCGTTGATGGACACCCCAGAAACTTCGGCCACGTTGGTCGAGGTTGCTCGGATCTGGCGCTGCGCCTCCTCGGCCTGCTCGAGGATGGCGGCGGCATGGGCCGCTTGGCTCTGGCCTTCGCCCGGTTGCGACGATCGGCCGATCAACCGGGCTTGGCGCAGCAAAACGTCGCGGCCGAGTTGCGCCGAACCCGCCAGCAGCACGGTGGCGCACGGTGCTGGCCGGAGCGCGCCATCAGCGGCCAGTTGGGTGGCGTGGAGCGCTCCTTCGGAGTGACCGATGAGCACCATCTTTTGGGTATCGACGCGAGGGTCCGCCGCCATTGCTAGCCATGCCTGTCGGGCGTCGGCGTAGTTGTCGGAAAAGGTGGCGTCCTTCCAGTCGTGGTCATCGGCAACGCCTCTCCGGTCAAACCTGACCGACGCCATTCCCGCCACCGCCAGGGCTTCGGCCAGGGCGAGCTGAATCCCCAGCGGTGCCCCGGGCGCATTGCCGTCGTGATCGATCGGTCCGGAGCCGGGGAGGAGCAGCGCGGTGGCCCACGGCGGGGGTGATCCAGGCGGTGAGCACAAGAGGGCGGGGAGCACTCCTGTGGCGATCGCCAAGTCGAAGGGGTGTGACGCGAACGCGGCGGTCACAGAGATTTCTGGAGTTCCTCGGCGATGGCGGCGGCCTGCGCGCTGCCGATGAGAATGTCGGGGGAATCACTTCCGGCCCGGCCGGTGAGCCGCAGCGCCGGCTCGCCCCGTTTGACCGAAACCAGCACCCGTTTATTGCGGCTTCGGTAGGTGCCGGCCTTTCGGTAGCCCGGCAGGCTAAAGCCGGGGGAACGCATCCCATGCACCGCCGCCACGCCATCCGGGGCAACGGTCACATCAGCGATGTCGGCCCGAGGTACGTCGATGTCTCGGAGCATGCCCGCAATTTTCTCCCAGCGGGAGAAGTGCACTGACACCGCTTTATCCGTCACGGTTATCGACGCCATGGGACGGTTCTTTCCGAGTACGAGAGGAGCCTGACGGGAACGGGAGCGTAACACCGGATTTTTCGTAATGGGCGGGATCAGGTTCCCCGAATCACGGCGCTGGTGGGGGGTGGATAACCGGAGGGGATGGTGGCTCCAGAAGTAGCGGGACAGGTGATCCCGTGCGACGCCGACCCACGTTCTGCGCAGCGACGAAGAGGCCCTGGTCGATTGACCCAGGGCCTCTTCGGTTGGGTTCCAACCTGACCAACTTGGCGGAGGGAGTGGGATTCGAACCCACGGTGAGTTGCCCCACACACGCTTTCCAAGCGTGCCGATTCGGCCGCTCTCGCACCCCTCCTCGGAAGCACCCAAAGGTGCGCCCAGGACCAATAGGGTTCAAGGGTGACCACCAGGGTGGCCCCGGTCAGCCTCCAGGTACCGAGTACCTCGGCGGCGGCCCGGAGGGCCAGCACCTCGGCGTGGGCGGTGGGGTCGTGGCGCAGCTCACGCTCGTTGCCGGCTTGGGCAATGATCTGTCCGTCGTGGACCACGACGGCGCCCACGGGAACATCGCCGCGAGCACCCGCCGCTCGGGCCTGCTCGAGGGCGAGGGCCATGGCATCGGCATCGGAGACGAAGGCAGGCATCGGGGCAGGGTATCGGGGCAGGCAGGGCGGAGGCTGCCGACCGGCGTCAGGGAGCCTTCACCACCAGATTGGTCAACCATTTTCGCGATAGCGCGTCCTTCTGAAAGGTGGTCCCCGTGAAACCTGCTCGTCGTCGCCTTGGCTTGTCCGGCATGGCTTGGAGCCGTCGCCGATCGGGTACCCACCGATGCCGTCGTTGACCTTGCCCGTGCAGGTTTCCGGCACGGGTATGGTGCAACGGTGGTGAGTAAACCGGTTGAGGATAATCTGCATGCCGCGGTGCTCGAGCGCTTACGTTCCGGCGGGCACCTGTACACGAGTGGCCGGCGGCGGTTGGTGTCGTTGCTGATTGCCGTTCCCCGTCCGGCCACGCTGCCGGAGCTGCTAGCGGGCCAAGCGGACTTGGCCCAGAGCTCCGTGTACCGGAACCTGGCGGTGCTAGAGGAGGCGGGGATCGTCACTCGAATCGCAGGTAGCGGTGAGCATGCTCGCTTTGAGATGGCCGAGGATCTCATCGGCCACCATCACCACCTGATCTGTACCGCGTGTGGCCGAGTGGACGACTTCACGGTCTCGTCCGCGGTGGAGCAGACGGTGGACAAGGCGCTGGCGAGGGTCGTCAAGGCGAACGGCTTCGTGGCGACGGCCCATCGCTTGGATCTGCTCGGTGTGTGCGCCGCGTGTCATGCGGCGCGCTAGCCGCCACCACCTTCAGTCGGGAGATTCCGGACGGTGCCGTCGGCCCCGTCGACGGCCATCGCCGCGTGATCCGGGCACCAACATCGTCACCTGGCCTGGTCGAGAAACGGGCGTGCGACCCACCGCAAGGGGCGGGAGGCAGTACCGGTGGTCAGCGGGGCAGCAGGGGCGCCGCATCCTGAGCCGGCGGCTCGGATGCGGTGACGGGATGAGCGCGACTTGAGTGTGAGAGGGCTCGTCTCGCCGCCGCGATCGATGCCACGATCGCGAAGGCCGCGATGGCGGTCAGCACGATGGTGCCGCCCGAGGGGGTGTCGGACTCAAAGGAGATCCAGATGCCGGCCACCGACTCGGCCACTCCGAGGGTCACCGCCACGGTAACCGTGGCACGGAAGCTGCGGGCGACGAGCTGAGCAGTCGCCACCGGGACGATCATCAGAGCGCTGATCAGCAACAGGCCCACCACCCGCATCGACACCACCACGGTGATCGCCGTCACGAGGGCCAGGGCAAGGTTGATGGCCAAGACCGGGAGACCGGCCGCTCGGGCGAACTCCTCGTCGTGGCTGACCGCGAACAGATACCGACCGAGGCCGATCGTCACGGTGAGCACCACGGCACTGAGGACAGCGAAGGTCACAATGTCGGCTCTGGTCGTGGTCGTGATGGCGCCGAAGAGGTACGCGTTGAGGTTGCCAGGCGTTCCGCCCGGGGCCAGGGAGATCACCACGACACCCCCCGCGATCCCGCCGTAGAAGAGGATGGCGAGCGCTACATCGCCGCTGGTACGTCCTCGATATCGGATCACTTCGATGGCCACTGCCCCCGCCGCCGCGAAGGCCAGTGCGGTGAGCACCGGAGCCCGCCCCGTCACCACCCCCACCGCGACACCGAGGATCGCCACGTGACCGAGCCCATCGCCGATGAGCGCGAGGCGACGCTGCACGAGGTGCACGCCGACCGTCGGGGCGGTGAAACCTACGAGGATCGCCGCCGCCAGCGCCCGCTGCATGAAGTCGTACTTGAGCATGCTCAGCCGCCCAGACCGAACCGACTCGAAAGTGGAGGCGCGTCGAGGTGGTGGTGATCGGGATCATGCACGTCTCGATCGCGTGGGGGGCCGTCGTAGGCGATGCGCCCCGCCTGCATGAGGACGACGCGGGTGATGATCGGCGCCGCCGGGCCGAGCTCGTGGGCTACCAAGAGGATCGTGGTCCCGGCTTCCGCCAGCCGCTGCATCGTTGTGGCGAGAGCCTGCTGGTTCTCGGCATCGACGCCCGCGCCGGGTTCGTCCAGGATCAAGAGCTCGGCATCAGACGCCAGCGCTCGGGCAACCAAGACCCGTCGCTGCTGACCGCCTGATAGCTCGCCGACGAGCGCTCGTTCATGGCCGGCCAACCCGACGCGCTCGATGGCCGCACTGACCATGGCCCGTCCCTCCGGTGTGTCGCGGCGCCAGCGCAAGGATCGCGAGAGCCGACCCGAGCTCACGACCTCGCGTACGGTGGCCGGAATGCCGGTCGCCAGCGTGTGCCGCTGAGGCACATAGCCCACGCGCCATCGATCGCGGAGATGATCGATGGGCGTGCCGAAGATGTGGATGCGGCCACCTTGGTGTTGAGCGAGCCCCAGCACCCCTCGCACGAGGGTGGACTTACCCGAGCCGTTCGACCCCAGGATCGCAACGACTTCGCCCCGGTTGATCGAGAGGTCGATCCCGTCGATGACCGCCTGGCCGTTGTAGCCGATCCGGGCAGCAGCGAGCTCGAGGACTGGCCCCGTCGGAGTCGGGGTCAGGAGCAGTCTTGGCCCCGACGAAGGTTGGCAAGGTTCGAGGCCATCACCTCAAGGTAGTCACTTCCCTGGGACTCGTCGTTGAGGCCCTCCAGCGGATCGAGCACGTCGGTGTCGACCTCCGCCTCGGCGGCGACCGCTTTGGCGATGTCCGGGCTGACAAGGGTCTCGAAGTAGATGGTCTGGACGTCGTTCTCCTCGACGAACTGCGTGACGGCGGCCAGGTCGGCGGGGGAGGGCTCCTCCTCGGGAGTGAGCCCGGTGATGCCCACCTGGACCATGCCGTAGCGATCGGCGAGATAGCCGAAGGCGTTGTGACTAGTCACGACGTTCTCGCTGGTGCAGTCCGCCAATCCGGTTTTGAAGTCGGCGTCCACGTCCTCAAGACGGTCGGTCAGACTGGCGAGGTTCGCCTCGAAGTCGGCGGCGTGCTTCGGATCCCTCTCGCTCAGTTGCTCAGCGAAGGCCGTCGCGACCGCGGCGAAACGTGCTGGGTCGAGCCAGAAGTGGGGATCCACCGCCCCGGCCTCGTCGGTCTCCTCCTCGCCTTCCTCGATCGGCGTGTAGGTGAGGCTCAGGTCGGCCCACTCCGCCGCGTCGAACACCGCGGCCTGGTCGGCCTGGGTGACAGCCTCATCCACCGCGGGCTGGAATCCGCTCAGATAGACGACAAGGTCGGCATCGGACACCGCCGCGACGTCCGACGGCGTGAGCTCCAGATCATGCGGCTCGGCGCCGGGGGGGGTGAGGTTGCTGACCTCCACGTGTTCGCCGCCCACCTCCTCGGCCATCCATGCCAGGGGGTAGAACGACGCGCTGAGCCGCATGGCGCTTTCCGAGCCTCCGGTGGTCTCCGGCGAACCGTCGGTGTCTTCACCACAACCAGCCAGTACGGCGAGCAGCGACAGGACTGTTGCAGCCACGGCAATGCGACGAGAAAAGAGCATAGGAATCATTCTTATAGAAGTGAGAGTCGTTGTCAAAGTGAGATACAGGAATAGTTCTTACTCCTATATGAGGGCCACGTCCATTGCCCCCATGATGGTTACTGGGAAGAGCGTTGGTACCGCGCCGACACGTCGGAGGTGGGCAATCTTCAGTTTGTGGTGGGGAACCCGGACGGGTATCTGCTTCGCCATTTCAGGATCTCGGGCGACGCGCCGGCGGGGATGGGCGTTGCGATCATTGTCGGGCGCGCGAGCCTGGTTGGCGTGATGGTCGTCGAGGAGCTGACGGCGACGTGTCGGGCGTCTGGATGGGACCAATCGGGTGGTTCCCGCTCCTTCGCGTCGAGACCACCACCGATGTCACCAGCGGTGTCGTTCGCTGGTTCCACCACGACCAACTCGGATCTACCCGCAGCATCCGATCGATTCGATCCGCATCCTTCCAACGGGGAACCTACCGACACCGCCCTTACCGCCACCACGAAGAGCACGAGGAGCCTGAGGACTGCGGGAGCGGGTAGTGGCGAGCGCGGGTGCTGACTCGATGAGTGACCAGACCATGAACGCCGCCGCGTTGCACCTACTGGCGAGGGTCGAGATCGTCGCCATCGTGGCGTACTTCGCCGCAACGGCGGATTCCGATGGGCTGCTGATCGCCCTGGTGCTCTCCATGATCGTTTGGCCGATCAGCCTTCTGGCCCCCATGCGGTGGAGTGGTCAGATCAGCGAGCGGGCCTACCTCCGGCGCAGCGGCATGTTCTTGCCGGGGTTCCTCGGACTCGCCGTCGGGGCCTTCGGCGCCGCTCAGGGCTCGTCGTTCCCGGCGGCGGCTCTGATCGTGGGATTCGGAACTGCCCACATGGCTGCGATCTTGCTCTACTTGGGTCCGCAGCGCTCTGACGTTCGCGGTCTCACCCCGTGGATCGGTGCCTGCCTGTTCGGCATCGCTGGAGTCCTCGCCGATGGCCCCGGGTCGCTCGGATGGAACACTCCGACGTTCTTCCTCTACGGCCTGGTCGGCTCGCTCACGATGCTGCGCTTGACCTCGGCGAGTCTCAGCGACGCGGGCACCGCCGTCAGTTGAGGCCGCCGGTGAGGGTGGATCGGCGGGTTCGGGTGAGGAGGCCGTCGATGACGCCGTTGAGGGCGTCGTCGTCGAGTTCGTTGATGGCGGCGAGGCGGTCGCCGAGGGCGTTCTCGGGGGCACGGAGGGGTCGGCGGGGGACGTCGTCGAACACGAGGTGATAATGCACAGGGCCAACATCCTCCCTGTGGGCCAATCGAGCTATGCGGCACCGGCCGCGTGTTGAACGACGTTTCGCAATGGGTGGCCCGTCATCCGGTGAAATAGTGGGCTGGGAGTACAACCAGCCCTTCGAAGCGCTCATGACCCGACACGGCAAGCCGGCGCTGATGGTGGCTCCAGAGGTCGCCGGAGATCCGGTCTCGTCCGATGCCGGTCCAGCTCGGCCTACCAACGAAGAGGCCCTGGTCGATTGACCCAGGGCCTTCTCGGTTGGGTTCCAACCTGACCAACCTGGCGGAGGGAGTGGGATTCGAACCCACGGTGAGTTGCCCCACACACGCTTTCCAAGCGTGCCGATTCGGCCGCTCTCGCACCCCTCCTCGGAAGCACCCAAAGGTGCGCCCAGGACCAATGAGGCTATCGTGTCCCACGGTCCGCTCTCGCATGTGGCGGTCGGGTCCTGTGCAACTTCAGTCCGTGAACCGAGTCAGGGCCGGAAGGCAGCAGCTCTCAGCGGAGCCTGCGGTGTGCCGCAGATCACCTGGCCGTCACATCCGGGAGCGGGCCGCTTCGCGCCCCCATTAGGGTCGCCCCCATGGCCGACGGATATCAGGCGCTCTACCGGCGCTATCGCTCCAAACGCTTCAGCGAGTTGCGAGGGCAGGACCATGTGGTTCGGGCCCTGCGTACCGCGGTGGACGAGGGCCGGGTTGGTCACGCCTATCTTTTCAGCGGCCCCCGGGGTACCGGCAAGACCTCCACGGCGCGGATCCTGGCCAAGGCCCTGAACTGCGAGCACCCGCTCGATGGTGAGCCCGATGGAACCTGCCCGAACTGCCTTGCCGTAGACGACGGTCGCATCGTGGACTGGCTGCTGGAACTCGACGCGGCATCGAACAATGGCGTGGCCAACATCCGCGATCTGATCGAGCGCATTCCTCTCGGTACGTCGGGCAACCGAAAAGTGGTGATTCTCGACGAGGTGCACATGCTCAGCACCGGTGCCGCCAACGCCCTGTTGAAGTCGTTGGAGGAGCCGCCATCCCACGTCGTGTTCATCCTCTGCACCACCGACCCCCAGAAGGTGCTGCCCACGATCCGTAGCCGCACCCAGCACTTCGAGTTTCATCTTCTCCTGGCCAGTGAGTTGGCCGATCACGTTCGCTTCGTCATCGAAGACGCCGGCCTGGACCTCGGCGAAGACGCGGTGGAGTACGTCGTTCGCCACGGCGGCGGTTCAGCCCGAGACACCCTCTCTGCCCTCGACCAAGTATCAGCCATGGGAGGGGTGGTGGAGGAAGGCCAACCGGTGGAGGCCATCGTGGCCGCCCTGGTGGCCCGTGATGCGGGGGCGGCGTTGGTCGCGGTGGCGGACGCCACCGCGGCGGGCCGGGATCCGCGTGTCCTGGGCGAGGTGCTCATTGCTCGTCTGCGTGACGCGTTCCTTTCCGTGATGGGGGCCCCTGATCGCCATTTGCCCGATGTCGATCTCGTCAAGGCGGAAACCCTGGGCAAGGAACTCGGGGCGGCCGGGCTCACCCGCGCCCTCGAGGTGCTCGGCGACGCGCTGGTGGAATTGGCGAGGAAGCCCGACCCCCGCATTGTGTTGGAGGTGGCCCTGGTTCGGCTCTGCCGCCCCGATGCCGACCGCTCACTCGACTCCATCTACGAGCGGCTCGAACGGCTCGAACGCGCTGGACCCTCATCCCCGGGCGCCCCCGCCCCGGTGTCATCGGACCCAGCGGTGTCGGCACCGCCCGCCTCCGGGCCGGCTGCCGCTGCGCGCGACGAGTTGGCCCGGGTCACGGCCCGAACGCCTCGCGCCCCCGTGAAGAAGGCCACCGCCCCGGCGGTGACCCCCGCCCCGGCGGTGACCCCCGCCCCGGCGGTGACCCCCGCCCCGGCGGTGACCCCCGCCCCGGTCCCGGCTGCGGCGGCGTCGGTGCCCGAATCCGCCAATGCCGGGGCGCCTCGTGCCGCCCTCGATGCAGCCGGGCTCACTGCCGCGTGGAGCCAGGTGTTCGATGGGCTGAAGGGGGGCACGAAAGGGATCTTCCGCGACGGGGAGATCACCGACGTAGACGGCAGCACCGCGGTGCTCGCCCTGCCCAAGGGCCCTCCGGCCGATCTACTCGAGCAGCGTCGCCCCGAGGTAGAGGCGGCCCTCGCCGCCCACTTCGGGTATCCGATCACACTGCGCTTGGTCATCGGCGACCCCCATCGCCCAGCATCGGCGGCCGGTGCGCCGCTGGCGGCCGCCGCGACCGACGATGACGACGATGTTCACGATGTCGATTCCCTCGAGGACGCGCCGCCGGCTGGTAACAGTGCCCAACGCCTCAGCGTCGCCTTCCCCGGCGCGGAGCTCGTAGAAGAACCATGATCCGCGCCGCTGGCCTCTACGCTGCCAGCGTGGATGACCAGCCTGACGGTGACCTGCCCGCCAACGATCCCCGCGAGTCGACGGCCGTTGGCCTCCCCGACTTCGCCGGCCTGTCCGGAGATGGTCTGGGTGGCCTGCTCGAACAGGCGCAACAGATGATGCAGGCCCAACAGGATGCCTCCGAGCAAGAGGTGGAAGGAGTGGCCGGAGGTGGCGTGGTGCGGGTGCGCACCACCGGCACGGGTCAGGTGCTCGGTGTGTCCATTGCGCCCGAGGTCGTGGATCCGAACGAGGTCGAGATGCTCGAAGATCTGGTGGTGGCGGCGCTCCATGACATGAACACCAAGTTGCTGGAGATCCAGCGTGCGGCAATGGGCCCGCTCGGCAACCTATTCGGCGGATGACAAGCGTCTACGCCCAGCCCGTTCAGGAGCTGATCGACGAACTCGGGCGCTTGCCGGGAGTGGGCCCCAAGTCGGCCCAACGGATTGCCTTTCACCTTCTCAAGGTGGAGAAAGTAGATGCCCTCCGGTTGGCCACCGCCATTATCGAGGCCAAGGATCGTGTGACGTTCTGCCAGCGGTGCTTCAACATCGCCGAAGGGGGGATGTGTGCCCTCTGCGCCGACGATCGTCGAGACCCCACGATCCTTTGTGTGGTGGAGGAACCGCGCGACATCGTGGCGGTAGAAAAGACGCAGGAGTATCAGGGCCGGTACCACGTGCTCCAGGGCGCGATCAGCCCCATCGACGGAGTGCGGCCCGAGCAATTACGGATTCGCGAACTCTTGGCGCGCATCGACGGCGAAAATGTGCAGGAAGTGATCCTGTGTACCAATCCCAACCTCGAAGGCGAGGCCACCGCCATGTATCTGAGCCGACTGCTTCGAGGCCTCGTCCCCAAAATCACCCGCATAGCCAGCGGACTTCCCGTGGGCGGCGACTTGGAATATGCCGATGAACTCACGCTCGGCCGGGCCCTCGAAGGCCGTCGCGAGGTCGACGGCTAACCCTGCGGCTGGCTGCCGAGGTGGCGGCTACTCCTCGCCGGGGGAGCCCCTGCGGTGCAAAACCACCATGGCTCCCACCGCCGCCATCACCGACGCGAACAGGATGCCGATCTTGCTGTCGGACTGGCTGGGTGGATCGATGAAGGCCAAATCGGTGATGAACAGCGCAACGGTGAAGCCGATCCCGGCCAGGATGGACACCCCAAAGATGTGACGCCAGTTCACGCCGTCGGGTAGGCGCCCCAGGCCCCACCGCACCGCCAGCCAGGAGGCGCCGAAGACCCCCACCATCTTCCCCACCAAAAGGCCGAGTACAACCCCGATGGTGATGGGCGAGCCCACCGCATCGCGCAGCGCAGGGCCAGTGATAAGGATCCCGGCGTTGGCCAGGGCGAACAGCGGCAGGATGAGGTAACTGCTCCACGGGTGCAGCGCCCCGCTCAGGCGCTCAGTGACCGACACCGACTCCCGCAGTTCGAACCGCACTTGGCGCAGGTCCTCGGAGGTTACCGCAGTGTCGGTGGACAGACGCTGGGCGATTTGCTCGGCTTCGGGCGCAGGAAGAAGGGGCCGCGCCGGTGCCAGGAGCCCCAGGATCACCCCGGCGATGGTGGCGTGGATCCCCGATTCAAAGGTGGCCCACCAAATAGCGGTGCCCAGCACCACATAGACCGGCAGGTACCAGACTCGGGCCCGGCGCAGAAGCACCACGAGGACGAGGCCTAGGACCGCACCCATCAGCCAGACCATGTTGATTTGGTCGGTGTAGAAAATCGCAATGACGGTGATCGCCCCGATGTCGTCTACGATGGCCAGGCTCAAGAGCAGGACCTTGAGTGACGAGGGTATGCGGTCGCCCAGGAGAGCCAGGACCCCCAGGGCGAAGGCGATGTCCGTGGCCATGGGAATGCCCCAGCCCCCGATGCCCGGTCCGCCCCAGTTCACTGCCACATAGATGAGGGCGGGCACCACCATGCCGCCCGCCGCCGCCAATACCGGGAGGCTGGCGTTGCGGCGATCGCTGAGTTCCCCCACCACGATTTCCTGCTTGATTTCCATCCCCACCACGAAGAAGAACAGGGTCATCAGCCCGTCGTTGATCCAGTGTCCGATGTCGTTGGACAGCTGGTAATTACCGATCGTGAGCGAAAGGTTCGTGTTCCACAGGGCGGTGTAACTCGCCGCCCAGGGGGAGTTTGCCCACACCAGGGCGATGATGGTGGTACCGAGAAGCACGAACCCCCCGGCGGTTTCCACCCGAAGAAATTTCGCTAGCGGGCGTCCCACGGTGCGGGCGAGGCGGGCATCCCCATGGACCCAGGTGGGGCGGGCGGGCGGCGGCGGAAGGCTCATACGGGTGGCGTTTCGCCACGCTGTCTCGGCCAGCGACGAGGTTGGGGAACGACCGTCGAGAGTCTAGCGGTCACGTCGCCGGCGCGATCCCGACCACGAGGCGTACCGCGGTGCCCTCCGCCGTGGCGGAAAAACTCACATCGTCGGCCAGACGCCGCATGAGGGGTATGCCCAGGCCCCGCTCGTGACGCAGGCGCTGCGGGTCGTCGGCGGCCGGTATCGAAGCGGTGGGGGCGGGGGGCACGAACCCGCCCCCATGGTCGGTGACGGTCACCGCCACACCGTGCGCACCCAACTCAACGACGATGCGAATGGGCTGCGGGGATTCGCGGACGCGCTCGCTATCCACGGCGTTGGCGCACGCCTCGGATACCGCCAGGGCTAGGTCGTCCATCTGGTCGGTGGAGAGGGATCCTTCGGACAGGGCAGCGTTGGCCACGACGAGCCGGACGAGCGCGAGGTAGTGGCTCAGCGGCGGGATGGTGAGTTCGACGGTAGACACGGCGATCAGCCCGGTCCCGGTCCGGCGGCAACGGCCGCCGCCACGGTCGATTCGATCGGCAGGGCCTTGTTGAGGCCGGTGATCTCGAAGACCCGGGCCAGGATCTCGCGGGTGGACACCAGCCGAAGATCGCCCCCCAGGGATCGCGTGCGCTTGAGGGCGCCGATCACCACGCCCAGGCCGGTGGAGTCGATGAAGTGCACTTGATCAAGGTCGAGAATGAGGTAGTGGTGACCGTCGGTGACCGCCCGGAGGAGGTGCTCTCGTAAGCGAGGGGAACTGGCCACGTCGACATCGCCGAAGACCCGCAAGACCGTCCAGCCCGCTTGCTCCTCTTCCACCACCTGCAGGTCCATCACGGGCAACTTTACCGGACTGCCGGGGAGAGATCACGGGAACATTCCGTCGATGGTCCGGGCGCAGTCACTCCACGCGCATCGTGGCCGTGGAGCGCAGCCTGCGGTGGCCGAGCAGGGCACCCACGAGGGGGATCGACGTGGGCAGGTCGTAGGCGATGGTCACCTTGACGCGCGACCCTGGGCCCGCCCGGCCCATGACGGTGACCTCTAGGCGATCGGGGTCGAGCCCACTGGAGGCGATGGCGGCCCGCCGGGCGGCATCGGGGGCAGCATCAGTGGCGGCGGCGCGCGCCGCCTCCCGGGAGGCGTGCGTGACCCGCACGATGTCGCGACCGGTGAGACCGATCTCCAGCACCATGAGAACCACGAGGAGAATGATGGGCAACAGCAGCGCTAGTTCCACTGACGCTTGCCCCTCCTCTCGGGAGGCGAACACGCCGCCACGGGGCATCAGGTCACCTGGGAGAGCACTTGGTCGAGGACCGAGTTGAGGAGCCGGGCGATCTTGTCGGTCTTGGTGGCCCAGGCCACGAAGAGCAAGGCGACGCCGGCCGCTCCGAGCAGTACGAGGGCGTACTCCGCGGTGGACTGGCCCCGGTCGTTGGTGAGGCGTCGTTGGAGACGAGTGGTGCCCGTAAGCACGAGGAGTTGGATGGACACCAGGGTCCGGAGCATGAGGTTGACCTCCATGGGTCAGGTGGGTTGGTTCAGGACGGCAGCGCCCGCAAGGACGCCACGAGAAGGGGGACGATGGTGAGCAACGCGAACGCCGGCAACGTGCACATCACCAAGGGGCCGAGCAAACGCACGGGCACCCGACGCGCCTGCTGTTCGGCCGCCCGCCGACGGTCGAGACGAAGTTCCAGCCCGAGCCGTTCGAGGCCTGGCACCAGGGGCACGCCGTAGCGGAGATGATCAGCGAGGAGGTGGGCCAGGGCCAGCGCCCGGTCGCCGAGGGGGGTGAGGGCATCCACGATGGCCTCGGCCCGACCCCGCCCGCCCACCGCCGAGGCCTCGGCCTCCGCCAGCGCCACGCCCACCGGGGACCGCAGGTGTGGCGCCACTAAGCGGTGGGTGAGGGGCAGGGACAAGCCCGCCCCGCTGCCGAGAAGCAGCAGATCCACCGCGTCGGGTAGTCCAGCGGTGACGAGCCGGGCGTGGACGCGCCGCGCCCGGACCCCGATGAGGTGACCCCGGAGGGCCACCGCCACCGGCACCACCAGGGCGAGGGGAGGGCTGAGGAGGCCCACCATCACCATGGCGCCGCCCAGGGTTACCCAGCGTCGGTGGGTGGACCTTGGGGTGGCAGGCCGGGCGGTGGTCCGCGCTGTCGGGGCCAGCCCGGCTCGGGGGAGCGGCGGTAGGGCTGCCCACACTGCGGCGGCCGCCAGCGCGCCCGCCGCCAGGGCGATCACCAGGCGCTCCGCACGATGCGGCCCATCCAGGCCGCCCCGAGGGCATCCAGGCCCGCTCCGGCGACGAGGCACCCAACGCCGAGGGGGGTGGTGAACAGCACGGCCGCCGCCCCCGGCTCGATCGTGGCCACCAGCGCCGTGAAGACCACCGGAGCGACCGCCAGCACCCCAGCCGACGCCCGGGCCTGGGTGGCCAGGGCCCGTGCCTCGGCCTGGAGTTCGCGTCGCTCGCGCAGCGTGGCGGCTACCCGATCCACGGCGCGCGAGGTGGCCCCACCGGCCTGCCGGGCCAGGTCGAGGGCTGCGGCCACGAGGCGTACATCCGGTGAGCTACCGGGAGTGGTGGCCCAGCGCTCCAGTTCGGCCTCGAGAGGGGCACCGTGGCGCAGCGCCAGGGCCAGCGGGGTGAGCTCGATGGCGAGAGGAGGGGGAGCGCCCTGCGCCGCTTCCATCAGAGCCGGACCAAGGGCCAATCCCGCCCGCAGGCCTGAAGCAATCCGTTCGAGGAGTTCGGGGAGTTGCCCATCGCGGCGGGCGGCGGTGGCGCGACGTTGCAGACGCGCCCAGCACCGTTCCAGGGGCTCCGGCATGGCTCGCAGGAGGGGGGTCGGGGCGGCCGCGCCCGGAGCGGAACGGGGTGCGGGCCGCGGGAGGGCCCCAACGAGCAGGAATGGGCTGGCCGCCCCGAGGCCCACCCACCAACCCTTCATGCACACCACCGCTTGTCGGGGGCGTCTACGGCGGCGCGAGGCGGGCGGATGGGGAGGTGGTGGACCCCATCGCCATCGGCGAGGAGGCGGATCCGGGGCCCGTCGCCGGCGCAGGGGTCCACCACCTCCCCCACGGCGGTGATGCCGCGTGCACCCCCGCCCAGTCGAGACACCTGCACCACCAGATCCAGGGCCGAAGTGAGTTGATCGCGCACGGCGGCCAACGGGAGATCGAGGCCGGCGGAGAGGACCATGATCTCCAGGCGACGCAATGCATCAAGGGGTGAGTTGGCGTGGCAGGTGGAGAGCGACCCTTCGTGGCCGGTATTCATGGCCCACAACATGTCGATCGCTTCGGCTCCCCGAACCTCGCCCACCACGATGCGGTCGGGGCGCATTCGCAGTGCGTTGTGCACCAGGTCTCGGATGGTGCCCGCGCCAAGGCCATCGGCGGTGGCCGGGCGGGCTTCGAGCCGCACCACATGGGGCCCGGGGAGCCGA